>NZ_JAWRVK010000084.1:0-6162 GCF_036663575.1 Halalkalibacter flavus | reverse complement strand
GATATTAAATCTCTTTTAATTCGCTTGGCTTTTGTTCAGTTTTCAAAGAACTCGTTAACCGCTGTTTCATCAGCGACTTTTATTATCATAACATAATATTTTGTTCTGCGCAATATTTTTTTAAAAAGTTTTTTTCGCATTCACCACCGATTCAATCAATACCGTCGAAAATAAATAATATATCACGAATCATAATTCTACGCAATAGTTAATTTGGAATTAATTTTCGCGGCTAGGTTTAATAATCTACCATACTAACAACACATTAGCAACTATAAATCCAAAAACAACGAATGCGATATCCACTTACGTACGAGGTCACCGCCGAACCGGAAATTGTCAATCATTCGATTATTAAATGGATCCTTCAACCCATTGTCGAAAACGCCATTATCCATGGGATCGATCCGCTTCGTTCTGAAGGAAACATAACAATCAACGCACGATCAGACAAGGATCGTATCCTATTTTCGATTACCGATAATGGAGTTGGCATCGAGCCTTCGAAACTATCCGAAATCCGAGAACAGTTAAAATACGGTTCAGCTACCTTAACAAAATATAAAAATCGGGTTGACTTATACAATGTCCAAACAAGAATCCTATCCCATTATGGAGATGAATTTGGTCTCTCAATCGAAAGCACAGTCAACAAAGGAACCTCAGTAACGATTACACTTCCTAAAGAAGAAGGAGGAAATGGAAATGCATAAAATGCTTATTGTTGATGATGATTGGATGATCTCAGACAGCTTAAAATCAATGGACGAATGGATTGATTTAAACATTGATGTCGTCAGTACCGCCGAAAATGGACAAGAAGCTCTCTATTGGCTCGAAAAAGAATCGATCGACATCATCCTAACTGATATTCGCATGCCTCATATGAATGGCTTAGAATTAACGAAACATATTCTTGACCATAAATTAAAACCCGCAGTCATTATTATGAGCAGCTACGAAGAATTCTCGTATGCCCAACAAGCATTGAAATACAATGCCAAAGGGTATATCCTAAAACCAATCGATACAAATGAACTATTTGAGCTCATCAAAAAGGTGCAACAAGAAATGGCTAACAAGCAGCAGCCCCCTATTGAGCACAACGACCAACCTGTCACAGAATCTCAAACACACCAGGAAAGGTTAATAACAAATACAATCTCTTATATTCAATCAAACTATATGGAGCCTCTCACATTAAAGTACTTATCCGACCGTGTTCACTTAAGTGAGCACTACCTCGGACAACTATTTAAAACCGTAACCGGTGAATCCTTCATGAGCTATTTAACCACTTACCGAATGAAAAGGTCTTGTGAATTATTAAAAAACCCGGTATTAAAGGTTTACGAAATTAGCGAAAGAGTCGGTTACACAGATTCGAAACATTTTACGAAGGTGTTTAATAAGACGCATGGGTGTACACCGAAGGAATACCGGAAAAATAAATTAGTTAAGTCGGTGTGATTTGGTGTCAAACGACTCCATTTTTTGCTAGGGCTTGGTATATCTAAATCCGCGCAATATACTGTCTCTAATAAACCAAAATTTTCAAAACACAAAGGGAGCCGGTTTCATAAAGAAATAGCTCATGTTTTTTACATCTCCACTTTTTGGGGGCTTGACCAATGGGTTGTGCTTTACTTGCCTGGCAACGTCCTTGCTCGCCATTTCTCTTCTACGGGCATGGAGTAATTTCTACCCTTATCTCTAGGGATCAGATGTAAAAACGTTCATTGTAACTATTATCAGAGAGAGCTATTTAAATGAATTGTTATAAAATATTAGGTATTCTAGACATTGTGTGTTATGCTTCATCTAACCATTTTACCACTTGTATCATGTTTGCCCCGAGGCTGACTAAAAGTAAAATGCCATATCCGTCAAATCGAGAATATAGACTTTTACCATATGGTTTATTTATCGGATTTGTTAAAGGGTAGGTATTCATTAGTCAGCCTATTTTGTATGTATTGTTTGTTTACATAAAAAAAGGACTCTACTCTAGAGTCCTTTCTCAATTATGCTTTGTTTACATTAACAGCTTGAGGTCCACGTTGACCTTGCTCAGTGTCAAATGTAACCTTTTGGCCTTCATCTAAAGATTTAAATCCTTCGCCTTGGATAGCTGAGAAATGTACGAATACATCATCTCCACCTTCAACTTCGATGAAACCGAATCCTTTTTCTGCGTTAAACCATTTTACTGTACCTTCTTGCATAGTATGTTTCCTCCTGCGGTAGATTACGTCCACCATTTATTACTATAGTTGTTCAGTTATCAAAGGCGAAAAGTTTAAACACTTATTCGTTCCTACCGATCGAACAAAAATAATTCTTTCTAAGAATAACAGATAGGATTCAAAAAGGCAAATTTTGTTTAATTTGGAAGAATAGGTACCAAAACTCATACAACACGATGCTTGTAGTTTATATTGACATTTTTACCCTCTAGATGGTCAAACAACATCCGCGTAAAAGTACCAAATTGACATCAATTCCAGAGTCAATTTTTGTTGCAGCTATAGGTTCATTCGTTGCACGGTCTTCCATAATAAGCGGAATCCATCCCCTGAAACAGAGGATTGGTTAACATCGCTTCAAGTCGCTTTTAAAAAAAGATACATGTTAATTTCCCTGTACAAAACTCATATGAGGCAATGGTATGATAACGTTATGTGGGTTACGTATAGGTTATTATTTACAAGATAAGACCAAAACCGCATAGGTTCTTGAAACTGTTTGTGCGTTGACTCATCGACATTTCTAGGTTTGTTTTACCGCTCTTTCATAACGTTTCGAAGTTGCTATAATAGAACTGTAAATATATTTTAGACTATCAATAACAATTAAGAGTTTACTAATTTTACAATTAATAAACTGAAAGGAAACTACTGATATGAAACATCATTTTTTTCCGACTATTATTGGAGGAATCATTAGTTTTATAATTTTTACATTTGATTATTTCCAATTCAGTCTAATAGAGAAATTTTTAATGTTTGCTTTTTTTGTGATTTCACCACTAACTATTATGTTAATTAACAACAATGATCAAACAAAGGTTCAAAAAAAGATTTATTCCCTCATAACTGTTCTGCATTTCCCTGCAGCACTTCTTTCTTTAGCTTCCCTTATGAGCAATAAAACCTGGGAAGCCGTAAATAGTGCTATTTCAGGATCTTTATCTCTTGCGTGGCTTCTTTTTACTTTCTTACTCGCTTTATATGGATTGCTTTTAATTTCAGAGAAAAAAGAAAAGATAGAAGAAATAGCAATCGGTGCAGGGTTGATTTATTTTTTTATTGGAGGTATTTGGTATACCCTTTATCAATTTCAACTAACCTTTCTACTAGTCGATCCTACAGTCAGTGCTTTAAGCTCTGTTCATTTTCATTTTTCATCTGCTATTGTTCCTATTTTTATTGGAATGCTAGGACGGATCATGGTCAAAAAAAGCTGGTATAGCTGGTTAGTTGTAATTGATATCATCGGACCAATTTTGATTGCCATTGGAATTGTTTTTTCTAAACCACTGGAGATAATTGGTGTAAGCATCTTTGCCTGTAATATAATCATTTATAGTACCTATCTCCTTTTGAAAATAAGAAAAAGCACTATAAAAAGTAGTGGAAACCTATTTCTAACCCTTTCCTCCCTTGCTTTTTACAGTATCATTGTAATTTCAATTTGTTATCCGATAGCGAAAAGGTATTTTTCCTTAACCATTTTGGATATGGTACCTATATACGGATCACTACATGCGTTTGGATTTGTATTATTTGGATTGCTAGGATGGATCTTAATGACTTATTATCCACATAAACGAGCTATTTGAAGAAGATATCTATCAATTACTTATTTGGTTGATAGACTACAGAAAAAACTCAATTAGAAGTAGAAGATTACGATGGAGTGGATTTGGACCACTACAGAACTTCATCTCACGCCACTAGCAACACCAACACCGCCTGGAAAATCCGATACACCACCTGGTAAACGAGGAAGTTAATTGGAACAGCAATTAGGCTTAGAGAATCTACCCCTTTCTCTAAGCTTTTTTTAACAAGATCATGGAATTTGATTATATTCCGCCTTAAGAGATTCTAGGTGAATAGTAACGGGTTCAGTTTTAGGAGGGAAAACAACAAATTACAGTTTCTTTAACCTTGAAAATATCATAATCAGTAACAAGCTATTTCGTATAGCTTGTTTTTCTTTTCTAAAAAAAGTTATGACGTTTTAATATTCATTTTATCCAACCAAATAACACGGTATTTAACAAACAAATTTTTGACTGAATAACAGATATTAGTCATGTGTTATTTATTGTGCTGAAACATCTGTTAATTCTAATGTTACTTTGCGTACAAAAAAAAGAAGCGAAACCATTTCGTCTCTCACAATTAAATTATTCATTTTTGATATGAACTGTTTAACAAGAGTATGAATAACTTTGAATGTAATAGTTACTCCTTATTCTAAAATTTACAATAAGGAGTAACTCATGCCACTTACAGATTTATTATTAAGACTTGTCTTAGCTTTCGGAACTTTGTTAGCTCTTACCAGAATTATGGGTAGAAAAGAAATTTCCCAAATGACTTTTTTTAACTTTGTTTCTGGTATCGCAATTGGTACTATCGGTGCTTCTCTAGCTATTGATCCTTCACTTAGTATTCGCAATGGATTAATTGCACTTGTTGGCTGGACCCTAATAACTATTTTTCTGGGTTACATAGATATAAAATCAAAAAAGGTTCGTGAAGTAATCGAGGGACAGCCAAGAATCCTGATTAAAAAAGGTCAAATTATGGAAGACGAGATGCGAAAAGTCCATTTAGATATTGACGCACTAAATGCTTTATTAAGACAAAAAAATGTATTTGCTGTGTCAGATGTAGACTATGCGATTCTCGAAACAGATGGAAATTTATCTGTCATGAAAAAGGAACCCAATCAACCAGTTTTAAAATCAGATTTAGGAATACAAAACCCTACACCAAATACTTACCCTATCAATACCGAATGGCTAGAGCAACAATTACGTTTATCAGGAATTAATTCAATTTCAGATGTTTTTTATGCAGAAGTACAAAAGGACGGAACGCTATATATTGATGACAAAATGATATGTTGCATTAAATGAGGGATGTTTCCCCCCCCTCTTTTGATGACAGTTTCGCTCTTATTTTCACATCATACCTTATCTTTTCGCAGAGTAATCTGTTAAAAAAAATCGTTATTTCTTTTTGCGAAAATCAATGTTAATTTAAGTTTAATAAGGCTATGATTTAGGAAGTAAAGCGACAGATTAATTGGCATCTTCTCTCCCTAAACTGAACCCCTTAGATGAACAGCGAGTTCTTTATTTTCCGATATAGTGATGGAACCCAAGTTATTCATTAGAATTATCAATTATGTTCAATACCTAGCAGTATGTCTAATGGTACTGCAAATCTTCTCAGAAGGTAACTTTAAATAGCCTTACGTAATCGTTTATGTACATAGAAAAACTACACCCCTATTGCTAGTTGTGTTTAACAATAAGGGGGCAGTTTAAACATGGAGTATTTCGAGAAGTTTACCCCCGTAGTAACCATATACCAGTAAAATCAAAAAAATCTTATTGCATACTATATAGCTTTATTCAAAAAATAATAAAAAAAGCAAGGAGAGTATTCATGAGACACATTTCCCTTCAAATCGAAAAAATGAGTTGTGGTCATTGTATCCCCGATGTAATAGAAGCATTAAAAACAATCAACGGTGTTATTTCAGTTGATGGAAATGAAAATACCGATATCGTCACAGTTGATTTTGATGAGAGCATAACCGGCCTCCCTGAAATGAAGGTAGCTGTTGAAAAAACTGGGCATTTAATAATTTAATAAGGTAAGAATATGTGACGAAATTATGTAGCATTTATTCTACAGCTTTTTAGCGAATAAGCTTTTTAT
This sequence comes from Halalkalibacter flavus, assembly GCF_036663575.1. Lineage (NCBI taxonomy): Bacteria > Bacillati > Bacillota > Bacilli > Caryophanales > Bacillaceae > Halalkalibacter > Halalkalibacter flavus. Next base: position 199 of record NZ_JAWRVK010000084.1, on the reverse strand, counting down.
TCCCCCTCAATATTTCATGCAAAATTCAAAACCACCAGTGTGAACTGGTGGCAGATTGTCGAGAAACCCCACTTTTTAAAAGCAGGGTTTCTATTTTGACTTTATTTCTTTCTCTAAGATTCAAGAAATTACTCATAAATGGAAGATTGCCAGCCATCTCACCCTTTGGTGAGGTGGTTGGCAATCTTCTTTATGTTCT
>NZ_JAWRVK010000083.1:0-6344 GCF_036663575.1 Halalkalibacter flavus | reverse complement strand
GCGCCCTTAGCTCAGCTGGATAGAGTGTTTGACTACGAATCAAAAGGTCGGGAGTTCGAATCTCTCAGGGCGCGCCACTATAATTTGCCGGTGTGGCGGAATTGGCAGACGCGCACGACTCAAAATCGTGTTCCTTCTGGAGTGTCGGTTCGACCCCGACCACCGGTATTATTACATAAAGTTAGGTTAAGTTTAAAACAGATTATAAACTCGGAAGTGTTGATACATCAACGTTTCTGAGTTTTTTGTTTTTAGAGAATAAGTTAGAAACAGTTAGAACGCGATTTATTTTTACACGAGATTTTACACATGGCTGATAATTTTTACACAAGTTTTTACACAAACAAATGTGCACATTTTATTAGGATTAAAAAGTAAAACAAAATTGTAATAAGAGTTAGTTTAAGGTCCTTTTAGCAATACAGTCATAAATCTTATTTAAGAATTAGCAATGGCAATACAATAAAAGCTTATCAAGTTACTATCACTTGATAAGCTTTGACCACATCTTGTTTGCTTTATTCACCTTAATCGTATAAACCTTCATACTCTTCATTTGTAATCTTCTCGTCTTCCTCTTCTGATTCTTCTAAAAGATGAATATATTTTTTAGAAGTTGTCTCAATATCACTATGACCTAGACGCTTACTTACATAATGTAATCTTGCACCTTTGTGTATCAGTACACTACCGTGAGTATGTCTTAGTCCATGCACACCAATAAGCGGAAGGATGTTTAAGTAAAGTAAAACTTCTTTTAATAACTTATTCGCACGCTCATTTGTGATTACTTTGTACTTAGATTTTGAATTATAGAAGACCAAACGATTTTTATTGTCCGGTAGTGTTTCAAATAAATCTTTAAACACACTCATTGTTTTTGTGTTGACACTAATTATTCTGTCACAGTATGTTCCATTGGACCTCTTTTTGGTACGTCCAAATCCCAATTTTTTTTTATTGCTATATCCCCACGTTTTATCAACATTGATTTTGTTGTTATCAAAGTCAAAGTCTTCAAAAGTAAGACCAACAAGTTCTGCAAAACGTAAACCTGTTTCTAAACCCAATAACAATAAATAATACACTTTATCTTCATGAAGCCTCTTGAGTAATTCTTTATACACTAATTTACTATCGTTATAGTTTAAGTGTTTTTCACTTTCATCCTTAGCAAGTACCGTGTAATATATATTGGCTTTTAGAGTGAAATTACGAGGAATAATTTGTTCTTCCACTGCTTCTTGAACACACTCGCGTATATGGCCATGAAGCTTTTCGACGGTTTCTTTAGCCTTGTTTTCACCAAATTCATTCAAAAATGCTTGGTAAGATTTTTTATTAATCTCTTGCAATGGTTTACTACCAAAATGTTCTTTAATTCGTTCATATGTGTATTTATAATGGCTTAGTGTTACATCGGATAAACCTTTTTTGTATAACTGTACCCAGTTATCAAAATATTCATCAATGGGAGCATCCTTTAAATGAGGTACTATCCCCTTATTTAATTTTGCCTCAAGTTCTGTAGCAGCGGCTTTTGCCTCTGTTTTGTTTTTAAATCCACCTTTTCTAAATACCGTTGTTTCACCATTTACTGTGTGACTTACTGTGTATTGAAACGATTTTTTTCCTCTTTGTTGAATACTAGCCATTGTTTCATCTCCTCTTCTAACCCATTGTGAGAACTTTACAGAATTCTACGTAATAGGTTGCTAATACAATTTTTGAATAAGTTTCCTGGTAACTATTAGAAACTACTTCTAGGCATCTCTGAGTGTGCTTAATGCACTTTTTTCTAGGTAATAGTTATTCAATTTTTATATTGCAAACTAAAAGTCTTGTAACATAAAATCAACTAACTCACTATGTTAAATACCAGTAGACAAGCCTAATAGGAATAAATAGTGGTCTGACTCATTATTGATTCTTTTCCTAATCTCTCTTACTACTAATTCACTATTGGCAAAGTTCAATAGTTTCTCGTTAGGCGTTCTATTTATAAAGCAAGGAACTTTTCCTTTTTTAAAATTTGCTTTCAATTTCAGAAGCTGCTAATTGTGCTTCTGCTTTCGTCTTAAACCCAGTCTTTGTATATTGTTTTGTTTTGCCGTTTACTGTGTGGCTAACTGCATATCCCCACGTTTGTCCTCCTTTTCGGAAACTCGCCATTTTTTAATCACCTCTATGGTTTATTTCTTTAAAATCTTACCCTTTAGAAGAATCAAGGTAAAATTTTCAACAGCATTTTTTTAGTAGTTAGGAAGTTTCTCTTAACACTCATTTAGAGAATATCTGCTGAAAATGTTCATCTAAAAATTTTGCCATCTTTGAGGCTTGGAATGACCACTTTTGCCCTTTCGATTCTGGGTAACGTACAAATCCCCCCTTTTTTACATCAAGAACTTTTCTGAATTTAGAAGGATAAAGAATATTTTCTTTAATCCACTCATGTTTGAGATTTATTCTCCTTTCAAGGTCTTCCATTGTCCACCAGGTACCCGTTAGTTGTTGCTGCTTCAACTCCTGTAGTTCTACTTTTGAGATAAGTACAGAGTCTGAAGGAACTGGGATAGTTAAATTTACTGATAGCTGTTGCATTGTTACTTCCTCCTTAAAAGTTTATAAATCTTTGGGAAAATAAAAAGCACCCCAGAACATCCATAAGAATAAGAATCTTAATGGAAAAGTCTGGCGGTGCTTCCGCTCTCGAAATATTCTATTTGTTTAAGATTTTATTTTCTGTGCAATTGTTATCACAGAGTTTATAGCGTGAGATTTTCCTTTTAGATTATTACACTAGTAGATCTAATGAATTAAGGTCTCTAAACTAAGTGTTAATGCTAGATTAGCACGGATTTATTGGAATGGATATTATAAGCGAAAAACTTTTTTGAAAACTTTTTATTCATCCCAAGTAGTTTTTGCGTAAAAACTGATTTATAAAATGAATTGTCTAAATACAGATTAGCATGAACAAAAAAGGATGGATATTGTAAGTGATAAAAATTTTAAAATTTTTCTTATTCATTCCAAGTAGCTATTATATAGAGATTTAGAACTACTAAAACTAGAATATCATGAACTAAATGTGATGGATATTGTAAGTACAAAATTTGATTTGTTTTTTCTCATCCCAAGTAGTTTTTCATGTAAGGCTATTGAAGGATCAATAAACAATGGTAATACATTAGTTTTCCATATAAGGGTCAGATTGTGGATTAACCGTTATATTACGCAGTAGAAAAAAAGTGAAGTAACTGAAAGGATGTGAATTCATGAAGAACAATAAAGAAAATTGTCCGCTTTGTAATGACTTTAATAGAAAAAGGGTTATATTGAATTTTAAATCGCGCTAAAATGTATATTAAGTTATTTTTATACAGGTGAAGGTGAATATTGGTGGATAAATCTTATTACAAACCAAGTGAAGTGGCTAAAAATTAGGTGTAAGTGATGAAACGATACGAAGGATGTTAGATAAGGGGAAGTTTAAAGGAGCATACCAAACAAATGGTAAGCACTGGAGAATACCTCAAGATGCCTTCATTACTACAAATGAACAAGAGGCTAAAGCAAAAGAAATATTAGGGCGTGTTGATCTGAAAAACCAAGGCGCGGGTGATGTGGATGAATTTGATTTATGATATAGGTCGCAGTTCGCCGCAGTTGACCGATACTACGCAGTAAATACTTTCATTTAATTCTAAATCTATGAAAGTAAGTACTTAAAGTAGCGAGTATAGTATAATAAACAAATCAATACGCAAATACATTCAATATACATATTACTTTATTAATCAATAAACATGATTAGAATATTCCAACGAACTTGAAGATAGTGTATTAAGACATATGCTTCTCGCAAGCAGAAGGAATATGCAAGGCTTTTCGGTTCCCGTATAAGTAAGTTTTACGTAATTTAGAGTTCTCCCTTTATAGAAGATAGAGGATATTGCTTACTTGATAAGATACAAAGTTTTTATAAAAGCGAGAGTGTTTTATAATTTGGACGGGGTGAAGAAACAAAAAGGTGGAAGATTATTAGGTAAGCAGGAATAAAGCCTGAATTTTTTAGTTGAATAAAGAGTCTATGAAACACTTTGTTAAAATTTATGAGTGATAGATAGGATCAAGCAAGTAGTCATTATAAATCCTATTGTTATGTAAAGGGTCTATATTTTAATATAATGGTTATTCAATTAAACAAACTTAGGAGTAGGAGGAAATAAATAATAATGACTAAATTTGAAAAATGGACCATTGGCATTGGGCTTTTGTTAACTACTGTATTTGGGAGTGTTCAATTTTATCAAAATGAGAAAATAAAAGCCCTTACAGTTGAAGCTAACAAAATTGCTGAGGAAACAAAATCAGAAGATGAAAAAAATCGGGAAGTTGCAGAGGAAGCCCTTGCATTATCCAAATCCATAGAAGAGAGAGAAGTAAGCGGAATTTGGAGAGGTGTAGTCAAAAATAATGCACAAAAAGTAGACCTTTACTCTTTTAGAGAAGATGTATATTTACAAAGAGCAACAATTCTTTTACCCACTGGAGATAACAACACAAGTAACATTCAAATTACCTCTTCTGACAACTATAGTTTTTCAACAGCAATGTTAAAGGATCTAGTTGAAGAAACGCTTCCAACAATGAAAGAGATTTGGGAAAAGTACCCTACTTCTGTAGGACCGTTCAACACCATTATGGGAAAAGTACCATTAGTAATTGAGTCATTATATGCTTATAAAGGAAAAGGATATTTTGTTTCTTCAGATTATGAATTACTTTATACCGCAAGTTACTCAAATTCCGATCCAGAAGTTAGCCCTGAAGTTACGTTTGATGGATTGATCTATATTAAGCATCGTTGTGAAGATGGAAATAAATGTATCGAAGAAGCTAGAAATCTAGAAAAACTAAGTAATATCATTATTTCAGAAAATGCTATCGAAGATACAAATTCAGTTTTCCGGAAAAGTATTGATGAAGTGAAAATCTTCCATTATACTAACCCAGTCAAAGTACAAGACAATGAGTGACTTTTGTACATTGAGCTTGTTAAAAATAAGTCCCCACGCAATTTGTGTACTACCTGTAATAGTTAGTATATAAAGGGTTATGTTATTCTCTTAATTTGCATGAACGGGAGATAAACAATGGTAAATTATTCGATATCTTTATCCATTCTTTTCTACATACATACATTCATGGTTGTTTTTTGTGTAAAAAATGTAGGAAAGTGCTAGGGAGGGCATTTAGTAAAAGAGCATTAGTTTAGAGAATGGCAAGAGTGGCTATATAGTATGCATGGAGAAAGAGAATGACTATAAATGAAGATAGTTAAGTTGTTGAAAAAAAGTTGATAAATTAAGCATTAATTGATGAACAGTACAAATAAACTATTCAATAGAAGACCCGCGACCTGTTTCTTGATCAGGGGCGGGCTTTTCTTCATTTCTAAACTTTTGTTTAATAGGAGAGAGAAGTATGTTTACCGCTTACTTTTATAATAACTTATTAAAAAGGTATCTAATGATACAAGGGTTTTATATATAATTATTAATAAGGTGCTAATTAAAAGTGGCAACTGATTTGTACCTTCTTAATTGGAATGTTTACTTTATTTATAATAATTGATGCCTAGCAATGTGTACTTTTGCAAAGGTGAATCGAAAGCGCCTTAAGCTAAATTTAACTTTTTTTAAATGAGTCGAAGTTAGTAAATTGATTCATAGTATAGAAAGAAGAGCTGTCGATTCGTACATAATTTCTTCAGCTCTATTCACTGTTTGAACTATTCTAAAACGGAAGTTCATCCTCATCTCTCACTTTCTCCAATACATTATAGAATTTAGATTCTAAATAAATTCCTTCTGTTATGCCTTTTTCGTTTTCTAAATAACCAACAATTACATTATCGTTGTCACAGACTAATAAGATACTCCAAATTTGTCGAGTCAACATACATTGTACCCAATCTCCTTTTTTAGGAAACCGTGTTGAAACTTTATATAAAGGTTGATCCATCAAAACAAACACCTCCTATATGTTGTACTCATATATATCGACAAATTTGAAGGAGTGTTCAATATTTTTTTGGGAGAACGGATAATTACACGATAATTTTATGGAGAATTTGTTTATTCAATTTGTATTGGCTCAAAAATTTTACTTAGGTAACGATTCGTGCATACTATGTCTTTTAAAATAACGGTGTGACATGGCGTATAATGTTAATTATAAGTATATATAGAATATCGATAGGTTGGATCTAGGTCAATATTTTGGACACAAAAAAGTTAACTTTCTTACCAATTATCAAGTAGACTCAGGTGGCTTGA
>NZ_JAWRVK010000082.1:0-7281 GCF_036663575.1 Halalkalibacter flavus | reverse complement strand
TCGTAAAAACATCTTTGGACAAGAAAGTGTTTCAAATTAATAAGCAAAAACTGTGTCAAATTACTTGACGGTCACAAACGCATTTTATCTAGAAGTTACTGAACTAAAAAACAGTATAGTTTAAGAAAAATAGATTAATTTGCTAAACTATAAAAGTAATCAGTTATTTTTAAAGGGAGAGAAAAAATGTCTCAATCACTAATCTTTGATATGGATGGAACACTATTTCAAACAGATAAAATATTAGAATTATCACTTGATGATACTTTTAACCATTTACGATCTTTAAATAAATGGGATACAGTAACCCCTATTGAAAAATACCGTGAGATTATGGGTGCACCTTTACCAAAAGTATGGGAAACGTTGTTACCAAACTATTCAATTGAAATTAGAGAACAAATGGATGCTTATTTTCTAGAAAGATTAATTGAAAATATTAGGAGTGGAAAAGGTGCTTTATATCCTAATGTAAAGGAAGTTTTCAGTTATTTAAAAGAGAATGGTTGTTCTATTTACATAGCAAGTAATGGTTTAACGGAATACTTAAAAGCAATTGTGACTTATTATAATTTGGATAATTGGGTTACTGAAACTTTTAGTATCCAACAAATTGAATCGTTGAATAAATCGGACTTAGTTAAAAATATTATAAAGAAATATGGAATTACCAATGGAGCAGTAGTTGGAGATCGTCTATCAGATATAAATGCAGCTAAAGATAATGCTTTAGTTTCAATTGGGTGTAATTTTGATTTTGCACGAGAAGACGAACTTTCTAAGGCTGACATGGTAATAGATGACTTAATCGAATTACAAACAATATTACCTAAATTAAATAAATAGTTCAGTAGAGAGAAACTTATTTATCCTCCTTTTACGGATAATTTTTTCAGAATTAATAACTTGAAATCAGTAATTAGGATTCAAAGTAAGTTCTAGGTAAATCATTGACTTCATCTGCAACTCGAATTCCAGATTCAATTGCTCCTTGGATCCAGGCATGAGCCGTTGAGGCATGTTCGCCGGCAAAATGAACCCTTCCCTCGGGTGTTGATATATAAGGGAATATTTCTTTTATCTGTTCGGGTCTAAACATTGTGAAAGCCCCAGCAGAAAACGGATACCTGATCCAACTGTGACTCACGCCCCCTTGATAATCCCGATACACCTGATCACCATGAATTGTCGCTAAATTTCTTAATACATACTCCAAGCGATCATCATCATCTAAACTATCCCATGGAATCGCATCATCATCCCATGTATAGCTTCCCAAAATGACACCCGGTCCATCTGTGCCAAGGTCATGACTTGGATATTGCACATATTTAATTGGCAGATCGGTTATTGTTTGGCCACCATATAGCCCTTGCTTTTCCCAGAACCTGTTTCTAAACTGGATTCCGGTCTTCGTAGAACCAGCATAGTTAGTTTCTCGAATGGCCTTCCATTTGTTTTCAGAAAATGAATGACGCGGTTCAATTTCTACAAATTGCAGAACTGTAAAAGGAATGGTCACAATCGCAAGATCACCAGTGATTTCAAATGGCTCTAAGATTCGATGGACAGCACGAACCGTTACTTGGTTGTCATGCTGCGTAATTTTCTTCACATAATGACCATAATGGATATCATCTTTCAATTGATCCGTAAATGCATTTGGAAGTTTGTCGTTTCCCCCCGTAATTTCATAAAAGGTGATATCAGGAGTAAATAGGACTAACAGTTCACGTAATATTTCTAAGAAAGAAAGTTCCATCAACCCTTCTAATGTTAGGATGACTTTAATCTTTTCAATGGCTCCCGGAGATAATGTACGTCCAAATGGATTATACCTTAAATAAGAATCCATCGAGTATTTATCCAGCTCTTGTATTGCCCAAGTCCAACCTCTCACTGGGTCTCGTTTAACAAAATCTGTCACTGGTTCTATGGCCCACTCAAGCAATTCTGAAGCAGTTTTACCTCTTTCGTGTGAAGAAACGGGATAGCGCAAAATGTCAGGATTTCGTTCATACATCCATAATCGAGCTCTGATCCCTTTTACATAAATTAAATCATTAGGGGTTGAATTAATAAATTCATTAACCGGGAGCTGAAATTTGTTTATATATTCAAACGTTAACGAATGGGTATGAGGAATACGCATGGCCCCGGCTTCAAGATATTGTCCGTCCCTGAAGTCTCTTCTTAATGTATAGATTCTTCCTCCGACTCTATCAGTGGCTTCAAGGATTGTTACATTATGTCCAGCTTGTTTAAGTAATGATGCAGAGACAAGCCCAGCCATACCAGCCCCAAGAATAATAATCTTTTTTGGGGTCTTGGTTTTTTTGAGTCCATTTCGGATAATTGAAAGCATTTGTTCCGTAGGCAACTTAGGAATTGCATAATTTAATAACATTTTTTTCTCCTCTACCGATAGACTGGTACATAATTCAATATATAGTTATTACAGTCTATTCAGATAGAAGCTAGTACTATGTTAGAAAAACTAATGTTCAAACGAAACACAAATAGAGTTACCTAATAATATATGGACGAATGAATGAATCGATTTTGGAGTTAGGGTTATTTATATGGTAAGCTTCCGATAGTTGAACAAGAGATGTCATTTATTACAACGATACTGGCTATAGAATAACCGACTAAGAGAGACGATTTTATTCAAAGTGAAGTTCCTCTTAGTTGACCAATAATGCACATTAAATTTATTTAATATTTTTGTAAAACACCAATCCATCATGAACTCTTTTCATACTCTATATTAAGTCATGGTGTTTCTCTGTTACTAGTAAAAGTAACTGTTTTTCAACTCGTGTTTAATAAAAATCTTTCATTCCAATCGGGCGCTTTTCTAAAATAAGGAAAGCGTCTTTCTTCATTAGAATTCTTTTTAGATTTTATTTTTCTCGATTACTCCATAACCTTCCAGTAGCTTTCTAATTGCCGTAATACTTAGTTTAGACCTCTCCTCTTGCAGCGATTTTGTCGACTTCAGAAGCTAAGTCAGGATCCATGTAGAAAGAGGTGAAAACCTTCTTCTGTTTTTTCTTCGAAGCTTTTTTCCCTGCGGCAAGATCCCGAAGGTAACTATCATATTCATCATTAACATCAACAACATTATCATTATTAACATATGTTAAACATTATATGTCATTTGTGACATCTTTGTTATTTTTAGTTACTTTATCAATGATATCATTTATTTTATCATTGTTTTCAATTGCATTTTTATTATCATCTTTGTTATGAGTGTTATCGTTAGTTTCATCTGTGTCATATAAATTAATAAATACCTAAGTAGCATTCATCTTTTTGATCTTATCTTTAAGATTGTTTTTATCGGACACGTTCTTTCAGCTCCTTACAAAGGGAATGTAATATTCTAATGCATTTTTTAATTCAGAGTTTCTCATCAAAACCCGAAATAGCTAAACGCTTGGTGGAACCTTTCTTCTGATTATCACTTGAACTTCAGGTTAGGATAATTTTCATCGATGGACTCTTGTATTATATCGTTTTCTTTTGCCCTAGCATCAATTAGGGAAAATAAATACCAGCTGTTTTTAATGTCGGTTAGCCGTCGATCCATTACCGCTTCCATTAATATCGGCTCACCAAAGCCTTTAGGCTGATGATGTTTAGAAAGGGAGAAATTGGGATGAGATTATCGAAAATTAGACCCCTGTATTTTGCATTGAATGAGGGGTTATTCGTTAAAATGACTTTTAATTTCGTTATAGAGCGTTTCTCAAGCATCGTTAAAAGAACCAGTATCTTTTTTTGTAGGGTACTGTTTTGTTTTTTGGGGTCTTTGTTGCTGTTTTTAAACTCCGGTCATGTTACTCCGCTAAAGGGACAGATTCCTTAAGGGAGGTTTTAGATATATCAAACATTCTGTGATAAAATATAAGTAAAGATAAGTAAGAGTTATCTTTACTATACATAATAAGATTATTTTAAACTACTTCTTAGGAGGTCAAAAAATGAATGACTTGACGCTTCTTAATCATATGACAGGTGAACAGTACTTAACTTATTTACAGGACCATCTAAAAGATCGGCATCTACTCGACGAAAATCGAAACCTCTCTCTTGCAAATAGTTCGGAACAGGATTTTCTGGAATTGTTTTTTTTAGAGAAGGTATTTCCACAAGATAAGCAACTGTCTCCTCATACGGTCAAAGCATACCGTTCGGATGCAAAAACGCTGCTCACTTTTTTAACAGACCACTCCCTTTCTTTTCGGGATCTTGGCTTTCCAGAAGTAAAAGCTTATAACAAATTTATTAAAGAAAATTATGCAGTTAAATCAGCCATAAGAAAATTGGAGTTTTTCAGAAGATTATTAGACTTTGGTTATGAAACACAATTTTACAAATCCCACCTTTCTACTTGGATTTCCAAGCCAGTGTCTAAAAAAGGACACTATATAATGGAAGAAACTCGTCACGAAGAAGCACAAACACGTGTTCAAGTCAGAGAATTGAATCAAAAGGATGCTGAATTTCTTATCTCCTTCTTTCCTAAAGTGGTGAAAGCAAAAAGGAATCGTGAACAGTTGGAAAAACGAAATTTACTGATCGGCTACCTACTATATACGACAGGGCTTCGTGCAAGCGAGCTTTTGAGCTTAAATTGGGGAAGCTTTCGTTACAATCATAAGGGCTACCTATTTGTAGATGTCATTGGAAAAGGGAAAAAGCCACGATCCATTCCAATAAGAGATGAGACAAAAGAAATTCTATTTAACTATCGAACAAGTATTGGCGAGTCGGTTGAAGTAAACATGGAAGACACTAGTCCGCTTTTTTTCGCTATTTATAATAAAAGAGAAACCCTTTCAAATAAAAAACGCTTAACATACCCCGCCCTATATAAGATTGTTAAAGAAGCGGTTCATATCGCAGGAAAAAATGTAAAAGTCACCCCCCACTGGTTCCGTCATACGTTTGTAACTCTTCTGCTGGAGAATGATGTTCCTCTAGCAGTGGTAAAGGATTGGGCAGGCCATTCGGATATTTCAACCACTAATATATACTTAGAACGGGTGCAACAGGATGATTCACATGTTCATTTAAAAAAAGTAAATGTGTTTAGATGATCCTATTTTTCGATTGAGCCAATAATGACTGTACTTTTTTTGAGTGATTATCATGCTCTCAATAATTATTTCTACCTTCTTCAGCAATCGGGCGCTTTTCTGAAATAAGGAAAGTGTCTTTCTTCATGAAAAGGGCCATTTAATGGAATAAGACCTTCAAACACTCATGGATATTTATGTTATTATTGAATGAGATTGTGAAGGAATGTACTTAACGTGGCAGGATAATACAATAATGTATTGAATAAATTTCCAATTTTTAAGATTATATATTTTAGGTGTAATAAAAGTAAAGTAGGAGGGTTAAATGGAGGAGTTAATTACTTTAATTAAGTACGCCTTCTTAGGTGCGCTACAAGGGTTTACCGAACCGATTCCTATTTCATCAAGTGGTCACTTAGTTCTAGCTCAAGAGCTTTTTGGAATCAGTATTTCTGAGAATGATTTTAGCTTTGAGGTGTTAATGAATTTTGCATCACTATTAGCAGTAGTTCTTATTTATCGAAAAGATTTGATTAGATTAATGGAAAATGGTCGAAAGTATGTTACTAAACGTGATTCAGTCTATAAAAATGATTTTATGTTTATAGTTTACTTGATTATAGGCACAATTCCAGCTGGTGTTGTCGGTTTATTATTTGAAGATAGGATATCAGCAACATTTAGAGGTATTGCCCCGATAGGAGTTGCTTTATTAGTTACTGGTTTAGCACTTTGGCTTATTAGAAATTTAAAAGGGAGAAAGAGTGACAGGAACCTTACTATCAGAGATGCATTAATCGTAGGTTGCGCCCAAGCTATTGCTTTAATCCCAGGTATAAGTAGGTCAGGTGCAACTATCGTTGCAGCTATGGGAATAGGCATGAAAAGAGAAACAGCTTTGCGTTATTCATTTTTGCTGTATATTCCTGTAAGTCTTGGTACTATCTTAATCAAGATAAATGATATAGATTTTGGTGATCTACTTATTCCTTATATTATTGCATTTATTTTATCTCTCATTTTTTCTTACTTCTCTCTTAAATGGTTTATGGGAATTATGGAGCGAGGTAATTTGAAATACTTTGCTTATTACTGCTTTGCTATTGGATGTTTAATATTATTTATTACATAAATTTTGTTCTTCAACAAACGGGCGCTTTTCTGAAATAAGGAAAGTGTCTTTCTTCATGAAAAGGGCCAGATAATGGAATAAGATTTGGCAGTTAAATTGGATATTTATGTTAAGATAATTAGAGATTTTGAAGGATTGTACTTAAAGTAACGGGAAGAAGAGTTCAATAAAGGAATGGAACATTAGTATATAATTTGAAAAGTAATAGTTAGGAGTTCAAACAATGAAAATCAGCAAAAGTAATGCAGAACATTATATTTGGGGAGATAATTGCGATAGTTGGTATTTAGTTAAAAATAACGACCTAAGTATTATTCATGAACGTATGCCTCCAAATACAAATGAAGTAAAACACTATCATAATCAATCTAGGCAGTTTTTCTTTGTCTTATCAGGAACAGCTACGCTTGAAGTTGATGGAGCTATAATAGAATTAAATTCACAAGAAGGCACCGAAGTTCCGCCACTTGTTCCACATCAAATGTTTAATAAAACTAATCAAGACTTAGAATTTATTGTAACTTCTCAGCCAAATAGCAAGGGCGATAGAGTTTTAACAAAAGAATAATCTTCAACTAACTGGCAGGAAACTACAAGAAGGAAAAATTGTTGTAGAGGACTTGATTCGAGTTAAAAGGAAAATTTATAAAATTATATACTTTTTAACAGGGGGAGATAGAATGATTTTAGAAGCTGTTATGCTACAAGTTAAGCAAGGAATGGAAGAAGAATATGAGGAAGCATTTCGAGAAGCATCAATAATTCATATCATCAATGAGAGGTTACAAAACTCATGAATTACAACGATGTATTGAAGTTAAAGGGAAATATTTATTGTTGGTAAAATGGGAAACATTAGAAGACCATACAGTTGGATTTAGACAATCGAAAGAGTATCAAGAATGGAAAAAACAACTACATCATTTCTATGACAATCTCCCTACAGTTGAACATTTTGAAAATGTTCCTCTTTAATAAGTTATTAAACTATCCTGAAAATAACCATTGGTAGAAGTGCATTTTTGGCATACGAAACTAGACCTAGCAAAATCTTTT
>NZ_JAWRVK010000081.1:0-7474 GCF_036663575.1 Halalkalibacter flavus | reverse complement strand
GAAACTACACTTGGGGATCATTCTTTTTCATATATTTGATGGTGCCGCAGCGCGGCATGAGGGTCTACCATGAAAATGGTTTCTTCAAAAATAAAAAAAGACAATACTAAAAAAGACCCTGCTCAATCGTTAAAAAAAAGAGGAGAGCGTTAATTAATAAGTCTATGGATTAGGATTGACTGGATTAAGGTCAGTATCAGTATTGCCACTTCCTAACCATCTTCATTCTCTGTGGTGAAGCAATGATTTTATGCTGCATGGATGGCTAACGGATGAGATAGCGTAAGAGCTATTTAACTAACAAAGTGGATTTTCAGAATAACCCACCTCATAAAGACATATCTATCTCAAATAAAGGTAAAATCTAATTAAGAGGTGGTTTTTAAAGGAAGAGGTCGAGAATGATTGGTTTATGCTCTCTATTTATAAAAGGAGATGATCGAAAATAAAAGCGGCAGTATGTAATAAGTATGGTTCACCTGATGTCTTTGAACTAAAAGATGTGAAAAAACCTATTCCAAAGGACAATGAATTGTTAGTTAGAGTTTATGCAACGTCTGTAAAATACGGAGATATTTTGGGTCGAAATTTTAAGGAGATCACCCCTCGTAAATTCAACATGCCATTTCTTTTCTGGTTTTTTGCAAAAATATTTTTTGGATTCCGAAAACCAAAGATAACAATACTGGGAAGTGAATTTGCAGGGAAAATTGAATCTGTAGGAAAAAATGTCGAATCATTTAAACTAGGAGATCAGGTTTTTGGATATATGGGACAAAGTATGGGTGCTTATGCGGAGTATATATGTATATCAGAAAAAGGGATATTGGCAACAAAACCAGCGAATATGACATATGAGGAAGCCACTGTTGTCCCTTATGGGGCAATAATGGCGTTGAATTTACTTCGAAAAGTAAAAGTGCATAGTGGACAAAAAGTACTCATTATTGGTGCATCTGGGGGGATTGGTTCAGCTGCGTTACAAATTGCCAAATACTTTGGAGCAGAAGTTACTGGAGTTTGCAGTACCCCAAGATTAGAATTAATAAAATTTCTGGGGGCTGATAAGGTTATTGATTACACTAAAGAGGATTTTACCAAAAACGGTGAAACTTATGATCTTATTTTTGACGTTTTAGGCAAGAGTTCGCTTTCAGTTTGTAAAGGCTCTTTAAAGGAGAATGGACATTACCTTTTAGCCAGCTTTAAGCTAAAACAGCTTTCTCTAATGCTCTGGACTACCATTTTTAGCAGTAAGAGAGTGATCTGTGCTTTGGCACGTGAAAAGACTGAAGATTTAATTTTCGTCAAAGAGCTAATTGAGAAGGGTAAGGTAAAGTCGGTCATTGATAGATCCTATCCTTTAGAACAGACTGCTGAGGCACATAGGTATGTAGAATCAGGACAAAAAAAGGGAGATGTTGTAATAACTATTTAATCTCTGGTACATGCAATAATAACCTACAATAAAGTAATCTATGTTATTCGATGTTCAGATTGTGAAAGAATATACTTAAAGTAACGGGAGCGTTTCTGCATTAGTAGCAGGAACGCTTATTGACTAACGAAGCAGTTTAGTGAAGTAGCAAAAAGTAATATAATTTGTAAAACAGATAATCGGGTGGTAAAGGAGCATTATCCCGTGAAAAGAGAAGATAGAAGAAAGCGATTAGAGCATCTAATCCAAGAAAGAAAGAAACAGAAAGAAAAATTGCAAAGAGAAAAACAAATTACTGAGATGTTAGAATTGTTTCCCGAAGAAAGTGATGTGGAAATCTTAGATGAGGTCGAAAGTGACAAGATTGAAAGCAATATGACAGATTGTTTTCCAATTGCATCTTGGGGAAGAATTGATTGGGAAAAGGTAGACAATAAAATTATTTTTACTACAGAAGATATATTAAATATCCCTACTGTTCTATTGAATAAATCTTTGGATATAACAGTTCCTGTTTACCTTATTGTTGGTGAATATAAATACCCAGTTGTAAAGACCACTTTATTTACAATACTGGACTGTATTGAGGATGTTATGTATGTGGGTCCAGACCAATGGATTTATTGTCCTTCACTAAGATATGTAGTTGAAATTAACCATGATGATATAGTTAGCATAGGTTGGATATGATTTGTTACTGAACTAACGAATGCGATAGCAGAACAGGGCTGTCGCTTCTAACAAGGAAGGAAAATATATGGTTTCTATATCCTGAATAGATTCTGTTGACCTCCATTGGATTAATGAAGTAACAGACCAAGGAAGGACTTGCTCAAAAACTCAAAATTTCGTATCAAGCAGTTTCTAAGTGGGAAAATGAACAAGCTATGCCTGATATTACATTACTTCCAGAGATTTCCAAAGTTTTAGAGGTAAGTGTAGATAAATTGTTAGGATATATATCATACGACAAACGAGTTACTATTTACGAAGAAGAATATGCAACACAAGAATATTATTGGGGTTTAAAGCCTAATAAAGATTGCTATAAGGTTCTTGAACTTATGCCACCTACTAAACATCTGAAATTGTTAGACATAGGCTGTGGCGAAGGGAAAGATGCAGTATTTTTTGCAAAAAATGGTTATGATGTAACGGCATTTGATATTTCAGATGCAGGGATTGAAAAAACAAAGAGATTTGCAGATATGGCCAGAGTTAATGTGAAAGTTTTTAAGGATGATATTACAGATTTTAGGTTAAATACACAATTTGATATCTTGTTTTCAAGTGGCGTATTACATTACATTACATTAATCCCAAATTCCGTAGAGAAATATTTGATAATTATAAGAGTTACACAAACAAAGACGGTATGCACTTTTTTAATGTATTTGTTCAAAAACCTTTTATAGCACCGCCACCTGAAAATGAACCAAACGCATATGAATGGAAGTCTAGAGAGTTACTATCTCATTACCAAGATTGGTTAATAGAGAGCTGTCCTGAAGTCGCTTTTCTGAAATAAGGAAAGCGTCTTTCTTCATGTAAAGGACCATTTAACGGAGCAACACCTTACTGTACTTACACGAGCAAAGACATATTGAACAAATAAAAGATATAAAGTTGCTGAATCTTATGGTTGATAGGTATTTGTAAAGAGTTTCACTTAAAATAAGGGGTGTAATAGTTGAGGAACTGTTGTGCATTTACATGAAACGAGTTTTACCGTTGAACTGAATGAAAGTTTATCCCTTCATATGTAAGCTTTAGAAATAGAAAAGAAACAAATTGAACAATCAATAAAATCTATTAAAAGAGTTATTAAGTTAGTTGAGGAAGAAGGAGAAGTGGATAGACCGTATTATTTCATGGTATGCATACGTAAGATATGCATATTCAAGAATTAGAAAATACAGCACCTTCACCATTTACAGAAGATGAACAAAAATGACTCAATCTAGCAATCGAATATTATATGAAGCAAGTAGAGCAAAATATTATGGAATAAACTTAACTATCGGGAGCGATAGCGGAATAGAGCTGACAGCTTCTAGTGCTAACGAAGCAGTTACTAGAATAAAAGGATAGGTAAAGCAGATATTCTCACTGCTCTCCTATCCTAATTCTTTTACCCTTTATAATGTGTGACATTTTATTAATTGACTATTTATTACAGTGTGTAAGAGGCTTTATTTTAATTTAAAAGTTTAGCTTTAACATTACCCTGTAAATACCTCTCCATCTGGGTAACGGATGCTTGATTTTTGAGCTCTCGCTAATGAGAAAGCCAATGTTAATGGCCCGATTCGTCCAATAAACATTAAAATAATAATAATTTGTTTTCCTAAAGGAGATAATTCTCCTGTTAACCCCATCGATAACCCAACGGTACCAAATGCAGAAAAAGCTTCAAAGACAATCATAATAAATGGAGCATTTTCTGTAACAGACAGAGCTAGGATGGTAAGGAATACAGCAAACAAACTAATCACAACAATTGCTAATGAGCGGATGATCATTTGAAGTCTAATTGTGCGTTCAAACGCTACAGCATCATTTTTTCCTCTTAGGAATGTGATAACAGCCAGGACAATAACAATAAATGTTGTCAACTTGATTCCACTGCCTGTGGAAGCACTTCCTGCTCCTATGAACATTAGCAGTAGTAAAAAGACAATTGATCCAGAAGTCATGCTGCCAATATCTATTGAATTAAATCCAGCCGTTCTAGGTGTAACTGCTTGAAAATAAGAAGCCCAAAGCTTATCCGTGAGATCTAGGGTACCTAAAGTAGCCGGGTTGGCGTATTCTAGTGTGAAAAGCAACATCATAGCTACAACATTTATGACTAATGTACCAACTAACATTAATTTCGAATGTAAGGATAGTCGATGAAACTCTTTTGTATGCCATAAGTCAGACAAAACAGTAAAACCAATCCCGCCTGTAATAAATAGTAATGTAATAATAATGTTTACAGCAGGGTCTCCAACGTATCCCATTAAGCTATCAGACCAGAGCGAAAATCCAGCGTTATTAAATGCAGAAATTGCATGAAAAATACTTGTATAGATGCCAAAAGCCCAACCGTACTCTGGAACCCAACGAATGGAGAGTAATATAACAGCAATCAATTCCATTAAAACAGCGAAAATAAATAAAATCTTTACGAGACGTATGACGCCACCAATGGAAGTTTGATTTAAAGCTTCCTGTACTAACATTCGTTCTTTTAACCCAATTTTTTTTCCTAATACGACGACAATTAATACTGCAAACGTCATTAATCCTAATCCACCAATTTGAATTAGTATCATAATCACTACTTGTCCAAATACCGTAAAAGCTGTCCCCGTGTCTACAACTACAAGACCTGTAACGGTTGTGGCGGATGTTGCAGTAAATAATGCATCGATCCAGGCAATTGGCTTTGTTGTTGCAAAAGGAAGTTTTAATAAAAGTGTCCCAATCACAATAGCAAGAAAAAAGCTAAGAGCCAACGTTTGAGGAGGGGATAAGTGAAGTCGCTTATGTAAAATACCTTTTTTAGGAAAGGACATGGTCACATACCTTCTTCCTCAAACCGTTTTAAATCTCTTTTGTGTCCAATTACGATAAGGACATCATTTACATAAATCATATCATCTGGCAGAGGAGATACATTAATCTCTTCTCCGTGTTTTACGGCCAAGATTGTACAACCAAACCTAGCACGAACATCTAAATCAATAATCGATCGGTGATGCACTTTGTTTGTTGCTAATAATTCAACAATGCTATATTCATTAGATAGCTCAATATAATCAACAATCTTTTCTGAGGTTAAATGTTGGGCAATCCTGATACCCATATCATGTTCAGGGTGAATAATTCGATCGGCACCTATCTTCTCTAGTACCTTATGATGATAGGCATTCTGTGCTTTAACCCATACGTTCTCAACTTCCATTTCTTTGAGGACAAGCGTAGTCAATATACTTGATTGAATATTATCCCCGATTGCGACGATCACGTACTCAAAGTTCCGAATGCCTAGAGATTGCAATGCCTTTTCATCAGTCGAGTCCGCAATAACAGAATGGGTAGAGTGTTGGGCAAACTCAGTTACCTTTTGTTCTCTATTATCAATTGCTAATACTTGGTGCCCCATTCTATAGAGCTCTTTACAAACACTTCCTCCGAATCGGCCTAAGCCAATAACGGCAAATTGTTTCTTCTTATCTGCCATTTTTCTCCACCTCTTTTTTGCAAAATAAAATAGACCATCACTAAGAATGGTCCAACACAGACCCTTCTCTCCAAATAAAACGCTGACGAGGTTAGCTGTCGGATTAGGGACTGAGAGTATCCCCTCTTACTAAAGTAAGATTCACCCCAAGATGGAAAAATATCCATCAAAGTTGGTTCCCCCGCTCAAAAAGATTAAGCGACTAAAAGGTAAATTATTAAATTTACTAATAGAGAATTTACTCCTGTTTTATTAGATTGTCAATACATTTTGTGGAAATTTTAAAGCCTTAATTTATCTGGCTTCCATTATTTTGTCATATGATTCTTTACTGCATATAACGTAAAGCTCAGCATCATTAGGAATGCTTTCGCCTAATTTCGATAGAATGTTAAAATCATCTCGATCTGAAATCAAATTTGCTCCTAGTTTTTTTAAAGCCTCAAAAGCATCATTATACGTTTTCCAGACTTGATTATTCTTGATTTTACGAATGTCTACGCCGCTTCGCCTGCTTAGAAGTTCCATAATTAACTTACTTGATCCTTTATCTACTGCAGCTTTTGCCATTAGGTCGGATAAAGCTTCATCGGCTATGATAAACTCATCAACATTAGCATGTTCAAAATTTGAAATATGCTTTTCCTTGAGAATCTCCACAATGGTATAGATTTCTTTTTTCATCTGCACGGCATAGCTTTCAATTGTCGACACAGTCAATAGTGATTGCCCATCAGCAGCGACAGTATTATATTCATTATCTCCAGTAAATATTAATACAGCTTTTGCATCGAGTACATTGGCCTTTTCCAAAGTTTCTTTATCAGTTGCATCACCTTGTATATATGTAAACCTTACGCGCTCTAAAGGAGCTTTCGGTAGGGTGTCGATAAGAAGTATATTAGCTTGATCATCAATTTCAAAGATTTCATTCATAGTATGTTTTGCTTTATTGGACCAGCCGATGATCACATAGTGACCCCTTCCTTTATAATTCAATTTCCCTTCCTCCTTCATTTTTCGTAACACACCAAAGCTTGCTACAATTTTGCCAATCACAATACCGATTAAGCCTATTCCAAAAAAGTATAAAAATAATCCAAAAATCTTGCCTATTGTTGTATCTGGAACAAAATCACCATATCCTGTCGTTGTCACAGTAGTCATAACATACCAAAAACCAATAAAGGGATTCGGAAACATTTCAGGTTCTAACCAGTGAATAATAAATGAGCTACTAATTAGAAAGATAACTGATATCAGTAAAAGGGTTAACTTTCTAATGTTGACCGTAATTTTCATTAATTCAAATATCATTAACATTTAAAAACCTCCTTTATTAATAAGATTTCCAATGTTAATGACGTTATAAGTGATCAAATTAAAAAATTACGGTTAGAGGGTAAAGTTACAATTGTAAGTTTACTAGAGTAAATTTGCAATTGTGACTATAGCGCATATACTTATTACCGAGCCTGGTATAGAAGGCATCAGAGCTTTGTACCATGACATGACAGTAAAGGGCTTGTACAATGTTGTAAAAGACTCTTGGACTTATTAGGTTATATGTAGCGAAGATATACTCGGTACAACAACTAAGAAAAGAAGTAAGTGAAGCGTTGGATAAATTAAATAATTTGTTGAAAACACCTTAAATTTTGTTCAACGAATGGAGTGCGAATGCTGAACAGGGGGATTTGCCTTTTCTTGTTGCAGTAAGGAAGCAGAATATGATGCTAGTATAGTTTCATGGACACAACTTAGTTAAGTTTCTATAGATTTGTTACACTATATAGAAGAAAGGT
>NZ_JAWRVK010000080.1:0-8631 GCF_036663575.1 Halalkalibacter flavus | reverse complement strand
TTTTTTTAAAAGATTTTGCTAGGTCTAGTTTCGTATGCCAAAAATGCACTTCTACCAATGGTTATTTTCAGGATAGTTTAATAAAGAATCAATTAGATAAACTTATGCATGCTAGGTCCATCGACTGGTCTTTCTTTAAAACCAAACTTTTTATAAAAATCAATTTTACCTCTAGCACAAGATAATTGAACCCATTTAATCCCACTTTCCTTACATTTATCCGTTAGTAAATTTAAAACTTCACTACCGATACCTCTTTTTTGATACTCTGGATGAACTATCATATCTCCAATAAACGTTTGATATACTCCATCTGAGATAATTCGACCAAAGGCAACTAATTTATCATTATGATAAGCCGAGATACAATACCAACTATTTTTAATAGCTTTGAATAACTGTTCTTTCGTGTATGTACCATTACTATTCCAACCTGTTGTTTCATATAGTAGAAAAAATTCATCCTTGTCTGGTATTAAACTTTCATATCTTATAACCATAATTAAACTCCTTAAAGTTAATAATTACTATTTTACTATCAAAATTATCTTCGGTTCTTCTTGTGCTAAACTGTCCTGTTAGCACAACAAGCGATAGCCGTTGTAGCTATCGCTCTCCGTTAGTTGAACAGTGTAAAAAAAATTATCTATATGAATTCAAATAATATCGTGATAACTAAACTTTGAATAAAAAGGACCGAAACGAAACCCCAAGTTAAAATTTTACCTTTTTTCTTCGATATAAATGCTTGAACTAAGTAATTAATTGAAAACATTATAATCATTACAATTAGCAAAGAAAACCAAAAAGGTGACGTGTAAGTTATAGTCATTTTTTTATTCCTCACTTTCAATCGAGTTTTTTAACCTGCTCGTTAGTTGTTTAATAAAAAACAACAGGAGCACCCACAATTTGACTGCTACCGCTGTTCAAGTAAAGCACCCGTTACTTTAAGAACCTTTTTATTTTTTATCTCTTATTTCTTCTAAAACTTCTATAACACGTTTGTTTTGATTTTCAATAGATTTTAACCTTTTCTCGATGATGCTCGATGAAAAAAACACAATAAGTACAATAGCTATTCCAGTGATTATTTCCAATTTAATTCCCCCAATATTAATTCCAGTAACCTGCTTCTTAGTTTAACATTAATTTCCTTTTTATTGGCATAGAAAAAAAGCATCCCTAGTTGAAGGAATGCACTCCGTTAGTTGAAGTGTATCCCTTCACATTTTCAAAAACTATGAATGACATCCTAAATAAATTATTACTGTTATTGCTCTAATCTTCTTCATACAATAATCAATTAAAATTAGGAGCAGTGATACCAGCCAGAATTATTAAAAGTGATACCGAAGCAACAATGGCTGTTTTTTTCGATGCTGTATCGTTTTCTACTAAAGATGAAATTGCATGAACTAATGAAAGAATAAAAACAAAAGGCCAGATAAACCAAGTCGAATAATAGAATATACCTATAACTTGCATCAAACCAATTAACAATCAATTTTCCTCCCCTCTAATTGATTGTACTTTTATCCTAACCTGCACTTTACTTTAATTAGGAAATTATTAGAATGGATGACTCCGTAATAAAATCATGAAGACTACGAGAATTGAAATAGCTTGCACACTAATTGGCATTTTTTTCGTTTCTGGTTTACCCGAAATAAGTCTTACCGTCCAAAGAGCCAATAAAATAATTAGAAGTAACCAAAGAATGATTTGTAGCAATGTATTCACCTTCCTTAGTCATGGTCTATGTACTAACATGTATAGCCTTCTTGATTCGTTAACCTGCTTCGTTAATTTAAGTACAATCCTTCACAGTCTCTAATTATTTTAACATAAATATCCAATTTGATTGCCAAGTGTTACTCTATTAATGGCCCTTTAGATAAACAAATCCAAAGGCGCAAAACATGCGTTTTTTTATAAACACCGTGACTTTATTTAAGAGTGACAGTATTCGTTATGAGTCTTCAAAAATAAGCAACTATATTTATATCTTTTGAAAAATATAAATTTCTGCCAGAAAATATTACAAATGGGTTGGCGAACACATTAGAGAGAGGATAAGATATGAGTACAAACACATTATCAATCTATGGAAAAAGGAGGCCAACTTTTTATGTGGATCATCACTACCTTTTCAAAGGGAAACACTACGATGTTTGAATTTGACACAGAAAAAGAAGCAAAAGAAGCTTTTGCGAACATTCAAGGCTACAAAATTATTTCAGAAGTTGTTTACTTTAATGATCCTTGTTTCGCATTAGCTGATGTTTAAAATCGTTACTATCATACTAATAAAAGGATTAAAACCCAAAAGGTAGGATGACCTCTCATTCTTATAGGTCTACAACGAGTAAAAAAGAGAGCAGACTGGTAACTACCATCACAGTTGCTCTCTTTTTGTAACTTTTGGATTTAATTTGCTTGAAAAGAAAAAGCATATTTCTTTTTCTGTATATTTACATAAACTCCGATCATAGAAGTAAAAGTATTTCCTACCCTGGCGAGTGCACATATTTTCCATTAAACGATATTGTTGTTCTCCTTTCTTCCGAATAGTACGGCTGTATAGTAAGTAAGTATAGCAGTTAGTATACCTGCACTAAACAGTATGCTGCCAGTAATTACAAAGTTATTTTTATAAGTCTCAACAATCATGTTGTATTGGCTAGTATCAGCGACACCATCTACTTGATTAAGAAGCCAAGAATCCCCAAGAGCCGTTCCAAAAGAAATACTTGAAAACATCAGAACTAATCCTGCTATTGCTAATAACGAAGAAATAATACTTAATCCTTTAATATGTTCATTTAACAAACAGATCCCCCTAACTTTATAAAACCTTCACTAATGCGCCACTTTCATCCCAAGCAATTCGTATGCTCATCCTTATTTATCACCTCTCCAAATTCGCATTACTCTAAAAAATACTTGTACAGGAACGTACTCCACAGCCTACTTACAAGTTAAAGGATTGGCTCAACAGCACAGCCGTTGAACGCCAATCCTTTTAGATGAATCAATTTGTAGTTAAATTAAGGATTTACAGTGCCTTCCTGTAACTCAAGATCAAGACTAGAAACTTCCTCTCCATTCACAATTACAATTCCTCCTTGAATGCTGAATGACAGATTAAAAGATACCGTTTCTCTAAAAGTTTCTACATCAAGCAACTCGTAATCTCCATCAGACAAACGTAATTTATACGTTCCGTCGTAATCAATCCAACTATAATGCCCTTCCATCCAATCTCCCTGGTTATTCACCTTTATGACCGCCACATAACCTTCTCTTACCATTTTCCCATTATTGTAGACTTTCCCTGATAAAGTGACCGGATTTACTTGAATATCTAGAAGGTCTTCCGGTTCTCCATCTATGAATAACTGCCCAGATTGAATCGTAAATTGTTTCCCAGTTACAAAAGACGTCCCATCATACAGATAAACATAACTCACTTGATAATCTCCATCTGGTAGCCGGAATGAAAACCTACCTTCCTCATTCGTCCATCCCCATAAATGGAAATACTCTCCATCCGGATCCATCGTACTAGTATGAATGGTCACATCTCCTTGAACAGGAACCCCATTGTCTTTGAGGTATCCGATTAAAGTAACTGGAGGTACATCTATTTCTAATACCTCTCTTAATTCGTCATTTACGTACAATTGACCATCTCGAATCTCAAAAGCTTCATTTACGTAAGTAATTGAGCCATCTCCTGTATAAACCTCTCTAATGATGTAATGGCCGTCCGGTAAACGCATCGATAACGTTCCATCAGCGTTAACCCATTTCCAATGATAGAAATCTCCGTCTACTGACATAACACCTACTTCTCCACTTTCGAGACGGTTGTCACCTTCTTTTAAAACTCCATGTAGTGTTACAGGAGGAATTTGAAGCTCGAGAATATCCTGTTCCTGCCCGTCAACGTAAAGTTGACGATTTATTATTTCAAACCTTTGCGCAAGCGGAATTTCTTCATAGTCATCAAAGAGATGCATCCAAGTTACTTTGTACTCACCATCAGGCAAACGCAGAGAATAAATTCCATTTTCATCAGTGGTAGCATAATACCAGTCATAACTGTCCTCTGAGATATTTTCAATATTCACTTGACCTTGAAGGTTGGTTTCTCCATCTACAATTTTCCCCAAAAGCGTAATAGGAGGTAACTCAATCTTCAGTGAGGTTATAACCTTATCATCTTGAAGGATCTTTCCGTTTCGTATTTCAAATGAAAGGTCGACTCGAGTAAACCGATCATACTCATCAATATACGAAATTCGGTAGTCACCATCCTTTAATCGATAAGCAAAGTTCCCTTTACTATCGATTGGTACACCGTAATAATCCGTTCCATAGCCATCTTCATCGACTAACTCCACATCAACATAACCATACTTTAATGGTTTTTTTCCATCATAGACCGTACCCTTTAAGCTAATGTCAGGAATCTCTAAGTCTATTACTGAGATTTTATTTCCATCAACGAAGAGGTTACCATCAACGACTGTAAATCTTTGATAATCCCAAGCATAATACGTTTTGTCAAATACGCTTAGTGAATATTCACCATCAGGCAGCTCTCTTAATTGAAATTCACCTTTTTTATTTGCCTTAACAGATTGAATAAACTCAAAATCATAATCCACTTCATCAATGACTGATTCTAAGTAAACATAAGCACCTGTCATACCTTTTGAGCTGTCGCGAATCAGCCCTTTATAGCGATTTTCAGGAAGCACAATTGTCAAATTACTTTCTTGTTCACCATTTACGTAAAGATCCTTTCCATCTACAGAAAAAGAAAGTTCGTAACGGTAATAGCCCTCATCTACTAATACGCCCCACACATAATAATTTCCATCTGGAAGGGCTGCCGAAAATTGTCCATTATTTTTACTAGAAACGACAAAAACCTCGTCTTCATATTCTACATCTGTGTATCTAGCAACTAGAAAGTCACCTTTTATTCCTTTAGATCCATCCGATAATGTTCCTTGAACATTATACTCTGTCTTTCCTATAGGCTCTTTCATTTTACTCTTTTGAGAAAGACTGATTTCATTCTCTTTTGCCCCATTAACCTTGCCCTCTTCTACGGAAAAAGTTGCGTTTGTACTATACCAAGTATCTGCCTCATTAAAAGCTTTAATCGTATACGATCCATTTGGTAACTTCGTTTTCAGCTTACCCGTCGAATCCGTTAAAACTTGAAACGATTTTGTCGATTTACCCTTTTCTTGGATGAAGAGAGTTGAATTTCTTAATTCATGGCCCTTTGCTTTCACCGTAGCTTCTACACGGTTATTCTTACCCTCTTTTTCTACTTTCATTGCTTGATATTGATCCTGATTTCTGTTTTGGTTTGTCTCAGCTGAAGCATTGACAGATAAACTCCCTAATAAAGCAATAATCAAGACAAAAAATAATGAATTTCTTAATACACTATCCATCTAATTTCCTCCTAAAACTATTAAATTAAATAAGATAACAGCTATTACTAGAACTCCTCTCCACGGAAGACCGTATTAATACTTGCGCTAAAGATAATTCCACGGAATGGAATTTTTTTCCTTCCGCATTTCGGTCTATAAATATTTATTTTTTTCTAGGTCTTTTAGGGGTTGCTTCCGAAACATACGGGTTTACAATTAAAATGTTTAAGCCAATTCCTTAAATAGTAAAAGTTCCTATACATGGAGAAAACATAAAAAAGCAAGTAAGATAATGCTTTTACTAACAATATAAATTGCATACACATTAATAGACAAAAAACGCTCAAAATTATGCCTTTGAGCGTTACTTTTATTGTTGAGCTTATTCAATTAAAGCAACCAAATGATCAGTTATGTTGTCTTAATGAAGAAAGCGTCCGATTGTGAGGGAGACCGAAAACAAAGATATCCCATTTTGGCTAAATATTAATGATATTTTCAGATGAAAAATCAAGAAGTCAAATATTACGTGGTATTAAAACCCTTTTCCATTCCATTAAAAACTCATCTTCGGCAGTCTGTTCATCCAATAATTCTTCTTTTTTTACAAAACCATTTCTCAAATAAAAATTAACTGCTTCATCATTTTTCTTGTAAACTTTCAATTGTATGTTTTTCCTTTTTTCTTTTATAAAGTTTAATAATTCTTTTCCATATCCTTTACCTTGATACTTACTATCAATAAATAATGCAGCCAAATAGTTATCTACCATTGAGATGAAGCCCACGACTTCTTTTTTATTGTATATAACATAGTTTTCAGACTTTGGAAAATATTTTTCTTTCATCTCATTTCGCTGAGATTTCCAATAGTCCTTATCAATAAAATCATGTGCTATTAATGAACCTTCGTACCATATATCTAGCATTTTATCAATTTCTACTTTTTTACTTACTCTGACTTCCATGTTTTCAGCCTTCCTTCCTATTAAGAAAAATTTAACAATACCCTTTAACTTAATAATAATTATTTCAAATTTTCACCATTTCGATAATACATTACTCCAGAATAAGGCACTAAATAGGATATAGCGCAATTCTTCACTTCAAAATTGCGCCCGATTCTTAAAGATCGTTATTAGAAAATGGGCTTTTAATATCTAAAAGAGAACTTCCAATCAAGCTTCCTTTACAATAATGATTATGCATAGTTAACGGAAACAGTGAGGTAATGCTAATTTATTTCAACCAATGATCTGGTTTTTCTAAGAAGTTTGGTATTTTTGTATGGCCATTTCCTTTAGCTGAATTTATTTGAGATTGTGTTAGAAAAATAGCACCTGTTAAGTTCGCGTTAATTAGGTCTGTATCTCTGAGGTCAGCTAATTTAAATCAGCATGATTTAAATTAGCTGCTATCATTAGTGTTCCGCAAAAACTAACCCCTTGTAAATCTGCCCCTTTTAGATTTGCTCCTAAGTAATCTAAACCTTTCTTTATTCTTTTCATTTTACTATTTTTAATTATATCTTTACGATACACTTCACTTATTTTCAGTAAATACAGGTAGTTTTTCATTCTATGATTCAACGAGTTTCAAACTCTCTCCACCACTTTCCGTAATCATAAGTTTCTTGAACATCACTTCAATAATTCCACAGTAAACACCTATTTGGGCATTGACAATTACATGTTTCTGATAGATAATTTTTCTAATATTAATAAAAATGTTTTCTAGGGTTCCGCGGTTTATTTTATCCGGTCAGGTCCGGGAGATATCATTAACGATATTTTCCCGGCTTTTTTGTTTTTCGTGTTAAACAAAACTTATTCTATGAGGAAATGGAGTTGATATTTGTTGAATTTATCTGTACTTCCTGGAACAATGTCTGTCTTAAAATTAGATCCTTCTAAAGCTATTCCTAAATGGGCTCTTGAAAATAAAAATTTTGTTTCAATTACTTATACAGATGAAGAACTATCTATAGTATGTGCGGAAGAAGTAGTACCGTCGCATGTTGAAAATATTGATATAAGTAACGAATGGAGATGTATTAAAGTGGAAGGGCCTCTTGATTTTTCACTGACAGGAGTATTATCCTCCCTAGCTTCCCCACTTGCTGAAGCTAAAATTAGTATCTTTGCCATTTCTACTTATAACACAGATTATCTTCTAATTAAGTCAGACACTTTAGAACAAACTTTACAGATATTATCTGAACACGGACATTCTGTCATCTAAAAATAAATTGCACTCAAACAAACATAACTAGAATGATCTAAAATCTCCTTTGGCTCAAAGCTAAAGGAGATTATTTTAGTATCCTAGATACATTGAATTCCTATAAGGGGCAGCACCAGGAAGCTGGTTCAATAAACCTTACTCCAGAAAATGGCCCTTTTCATGAAGAAAGACGCTTTCCTTATTTCAGAAAAGCGCCCGATTGTGGAAGATTTTATTGAAGAAAAGCTCCGTTACAATAACGGACTA
This sequence comes from Halalkalibacter flavus, assembly GCF_036663575.1. Lineage (NCBI taxonomy): Bacteria > Bacillati > Bacillota > Bacilli > Caryophanales > Bacillaceae > Halalkalibacter > Halalkalibacter flavus. The sequence continues at coordinate 679 of NZ_JAWRVK010000080.1, read as the reverse complement.
TTCTTTTAAGCAATCGGACTTTTTGTCCCTTTTAGGAAGAACATACGATTGGTCACGAACTACTACTGTTTCAGGTGAAAAGCTTATTAAAACATTACTATCATCCAAACCTTTAAAACGTGGGTCCCATTTTTCGATTTCTGGTCCCAAATATCGAGAAAGTAACTGATTAGCTATTATCTTATTAAAAGAGTTGACAATTGCTGTCCCTCTAAATCCTGCATGTAAAAACAGGCCAGTATGCTGGTTGAAATCTACTATTCCAATAGCACATTTTGGATTTTTCCTTATTCTATCTGGAAATATATCTGAAGCAGTACCTATTATCCAAATTTTTTTATCTTGCCAATAAAACCAAACGGGTGAATCTCTTGGTGAACCTTCTGCCACCGTCGATAAATGAGCTACTAATGGCATAGAAAGAAAACTTTCTAAATCAAAGCTTCTACCTGTATCCCTAATAATTCTCATCATGCACCTCCTGAGTATCGAATTGGCTTTTAATAATATCCTTAATTCTTCAACTAAATGCATCTTACTTCAATAAGGAAAGGCGAATACCCTTGTTCAGCATTCGCACCCTTCTTTTTTCTATTTTTGAAGAAACCTATTTTCATGGTAGACCCTCATGCCGCGCTGCGGCACCATCAAATATATGAAAAAGAATGATCCCCAAGTG
>NZ_JAWRVK010000079.1:0-9070 GCF_036663575.1 Halalkalibacter flavus | reverse complement strand
ACTGGAAAGTCTATTTCAGGCCAATAAGTGTTTCATCTTATCTAGCAGGAACTGTCTCATTTAGTTTAGCAGTCACACGTATATGGTGTACTCTAAATGAACTAATAATTGTGGAATAACAATAAAAATGTTTATTCTGTTATTCCCCAAATGGGCCATTTATTTAATGGAGCAACGCTTATTGAACTAAAGGTTCAGAATAGTTAAAGTTCATAATATTTTCCACTTCAACAAAGTGTTATAATTTGATCTAATAGGAAGGGAATTCAAATGGAAATATATCAAGCTACGATTGAAGATTTAGAGGGAGTATCAAATTTATTTAATTTGTATCTTGTGTTTTATCAACAAACATCAGATTTAGAAGGTGGTAAGACTTACATAAAAGAACGTTTAGAAAGCAATGATTCTGTGATATTTGTTGTTAAAGACAAACAAAAGTATGTAGGATTTACTCAACTATATCCTACATTTTCATCAATATCTATGAAAAGAGCATGGATATTAAATGACTTGTATGTAGATGCAGAAGTTAGAAAACAAGGAACAGGAGAAATGCTCTTACATAAAGCAAAAGATTACGCTATTGAAACAGGTGCTAAAAGTATTAGTCTGAGTACAGCACCAGATAATTATTCTGCTCAAAGACTATATGAAAAAAATGGATACGTAAGGGATTCACAATTTTATCATTATGAATTAAGTTTGACTTAATAATTGTCTGATCCATTATTCAATTATAGGGCGCTTTTCCGAAATAAGGAAAGCGTCTTTCTTCTTGAAAAGGACCAATTGTTGAATAACGTAGTGGACGAAATATGCTGAAATTAGGAAGAGATTGTGAAGGATTGTACTTAAACAAACTGGCAGTTTAGTTTAATAAGAACTGATTAATAATAGTTGGTAACAAAGGGTTTAAGGGAATAGGAATGATTGGTTCTCCTGAAATAAATAAAGTGATTAGAAAACATCTTATCACCAACATTAAAAGAAATTGGACTTTTAGAAGAGTGCTGAACAAACAAGAAATAGAATTATTGAGGCTTATGCAAGTGTCAAGGCATTTTATTTCGATTATAGCTATGAAATGAATACCATTTGGCGATGAATTATCTTACTAAGTTTTTATTGTTTTTACTGATATATACAAAGTTAGCTGTACATAATAAAGTAATAAGGTTTACTCAGTAAAATAAGGTATATTATAATTTGTTGAATAGATTCTCTTTAAAGACAAGAAAAGTAGGTGAACAAAGTGGGAAAATATCAATTGGATACCAAAGGTCAGGTAGCTGTGACAAAGTTTCATGAAAAACAGAGGCCTGCTAAATTTGATAAAAAGCAGCAACTTGAAAAAATACGTGCGGAGTATTTGAAAAAAAAGCAAAAACAAACAGATAAATAATTTGAATGAAAACATAGGAAGACTAAAATCTCCCTATATTTTTCTTATTCGAAGTTCTTTTTTCAATTGATGATAGAGTTTATTATGCCCATAAATTTCAGATTCTGTGACAAAAACTCCTCATCAGATATCCATTCCTCACTAAAAATCAGTAGCAGAATCAATAGACCAGCCGTTACTTTGGATACACTAGTGATCTCCAGCAGAAATTTTAAAACATTATTAAGAAAAAATTAAATGTTGGAAGTTGCAAGGTCAATGAAATAATTTATAGAACTAACGGTTCGTTGATCAAAGAAGGATCAGCGCTTCTATTATTAAACAAACGAGGCAGTTTTTAGTTGAGTAAATAAGTCATCATTTCTTGGTACGCAGTAGACGGATACTGCGTACCTATTAATTTGTTTTTGAATGGATGTTCCCCTCAGGGATTGAGGGGGAGAAGTTCGGTTTTATTTGTACAGATGTCAAAAGTAGGGCGGGTGGCGACACTCAAGGTCTAACTTTTGGCTTTTCGGTGCGCTCCGTTGCTGACGAAATTCAATTGTAAAAGCAAGTTGATTAATGGTTCTTTTTAATCATGATTTTATAGATGTTGAAGATTAATCATCTATTACAGCTTTTCCTTGTTCTCGTAACTTTTTTAAAGATGTAAGCATATGACTTATTTCTTCAGCGGAATGTCTTTCCCATGAACTTAATTCAGCAAGTATTTTCAAAGGAGATTTAGACCTATAAGAACGTGTTGGGTTCCCAGGAAATTTTTTGTCAGTTAAGTTTGGATCATTTTCAAAATCACCTAATGGTTCTACAATGTAAATTCTTTCTGCTGAATTAGATGTTGCTAATTCAGCACCCCATTTTGCAGCATCTAATGTTGCTGTGAAATATATATAGTTAGATTTTTTGTCTTGGTAATTCGATAAGTGTTGCGGTTTTAGTAGATCTCCAATTTTTAGTTCTGCTTTAGTACCATGAAAGAAAGGACCATTATCTAAAACACTTTTTTTGTCATTCATACTGATACACCTCTTATAATTTAAAATTTGTATAAAACAGTATAGGACAGGAACTTTAGAAATTGAAGTCTATAAATAATTTATAATTAATAGTATAATGTAAGTAGAAAGAATGATCTCGAACGATAAAATTATCTATGCTTTAATTAGCAATAAAAGTTTATGGTTGCAGGGGTTTTATAGACTGACATATATGTTTTGTATATAAATACGGTATTTAAGCAATCTGCCCCAATAATTGAAGAACGTTATTAATTTTTCTTTTGACCATTACTTGGATTTGGGATTATTTGGAAATTAATGAAAATAGCCACCTTTAATCAGGTGGCTTTTAGTGTTTATATACTAAGATTAAGTGATTGGGTACTATTATTGCAAAGAAGATAAAAAAACATCTTTATTTAATGTACAGTACAACGATACTGCGCATCAAAAAAAATCTAGTTTTACTAACATTGTGAAAAAATGTCCTTAAACTAACAGGTGCGATTGTTCGATAAGAGCGATCGCTTCTTGTGCTTACGAGCAGGTTAATTCAACAACTAATAGATTGCAAATCAGACTTTCAAATCGGTATTAAAGGGTACTTTTCTGGAATAAAACAGGGACGCATTATTCTGTTTGCGCGCCACTTAAGGAAATTAATATTAAAATCAAAACGACGGTTATTTAAGCAACGAGCAGGAGTTTAGCCTATCGAGCTATTGGAAAGTTTAAAACGTAGAGGCATTAATTTTAACAATAAAAAAGTGGCAGATTTAGGTTCTGGAACTGGTGTACTAAGTAGAGCATTACACAGGGAAGGAGCAGTTGTTATTGGTGTAGAACCATCTTATGAGTTAATCCAAGAAGCTAAAGAAATTGATAAAAATGAAGGGTATATGATTAAGTATGTTCATGCCTTTTCGGAATCTACAACCTTGTTGGAAGATACATATGATTATATTGCTGTGTTAAGAGCTTGGCATTGGTTTGATAGTGATAATACTCTTACTGAAATTAAAAGGATTTTGAAGGACAATGGCTCATTGATTGTTATGGATTCAGGGTTTCTTTCTAAAAGTAAAGTTATAGTCGATACGCTTGAAATTATAAAAGGACATATGCCAAACGGGAAGTTGAAATCTGCAGGTTCAAAGGCTAATTCAAAACAGATGATTAACGGTTTTCCAGTAGAGTGGTTTAAAGAATGGCAAGAACATCAATTTGACTTACAAGAAACTTATAAGTTTAACTACAACGTAACTTTTACAAATGAAGAATGGTGCGGAAGAGTAGGTTCACTATCGTGGCTATCTGGTTTTGATGAAAATGAGAGAAATAATATACTGGATGAAATTTATACACACTTAGATAAAGAGTTTAAGGGCATCAAACACAATATCCTACATGGTTGCTATATTACAGTATTAAGTCGCCTCTAAGCAGAAGTACAGATGCTCTTCTTCAATAGATTTCTTCAACGGAGTGCTTTAATGAAAGAACTGGAGCTGTCATAACGGCAGCTCCTTTATTCCGCTAATGAGGCAGGTTAGTTGATATCATTTCTCCTACAATCTCTTCTTTTGTTATTTAAAATAATAACGACGGATAGATAATTATACAAAAAAGGAGTGGAGTTAAAATGATGATGATTTGTGAGTCCGAAAAATTAGATGATTATATACTTGAATTAGATGAAGTAAATTATTCTAATCCTATAATTAAAGCAAAAGTAGAGGAGCTTTTTAATCCGTCACAAACGGAAATTGAAAAAGTAAAAGTAGCTTTTGAGTTTGTTCGTGATGAAATATCCCATTCTTGGGACATTCAAGGAAAACGAGTAACTTGTATTGCATCAGACGTTTTAGCTTATAAAGAGGGAATTTGCTATGCAAAATCTAATTTATTAGCATCTTTATTACGTTCACAAGGAATTGCAGCAGGTTTCTGTTATCAACGTTTGATGTTGTTTGATACGCCAGAAAAAGGGTATTGTATTCACGCTTTGAGTGCTGTTTTCTTAAAATCACTTAATAAATGGGTAAGGTTGGATGCTCGTGGAAATAAAGAAGGAATAGATGCCCAGTTTGCAATTGATGAAGAAAAATTAGCTTTTCCAATTCAAGAGAAATATGATGAAAAGGACTATCCAGTTATATATGTAAAGCCAAATACGAAAACGATAGCTGTGTTAAAGAAGCATACTGATGCATTAGAGATGTATAAGAATTACCTACCAGAGAGTTTATAGTTATTTCGCTAACGGGTGCGGTTTGCTTAACAGCAGTAGGAACGCTTTTTGACTAACGAAGCAGGTTAATGGAAAAAGAAGTATTATTATATGAGGTAATAAATGAATTTTAGAGGTGTAATTATGAAAGAAAATTATTTTGAAAACACGATTGATACGGAGGAACAATTACGACAGATTATTGGTTTTCCAAGCGAGTTAGTAAATAAAAAAGTAATTTCATATCTTGACCAAAATTGTTTAGAGTTTATTTCAAAATCACCGTTTTTGGTTATATCAACCTCTGATAAATTAGGATTTTGTGATGTTTCTCCAAGAGGTGATGATGAAGGATTTGTTCAAGTGATAAATGAAAAGCATTTAATAATACCCGAAAGACCAGGAAATAAAAAAATAGATTCAATGCGAAATATTTTATCGAACCCAAGAATAGGTCTACTCTTTTTTATACCAGGGTTAGGTGAGACATTAAGAGTGAATGGTAAAGCAACATTAGTAACTGATGATAATTTACTTGATAAGATGGCGATTAAAGGAAAAAAGCCACTTTTGGGTATTGGGGTAGAGGTAGAGGGTGGTTACCCCCAAAGTCTATGCGTTTTTGTGCGCTAATTGTAGTGTTAATTTGTTTGGGATTGGATTGCTAAATGCACTGTTATAGTTTGCGAATTCACGTTTTCCCTCCCATATCTGAACCCGTTACTTAAATAGTTTCACCTTTTTCATTTTTTTTGAAACTTTTCTCCTTTCCGATTGTCTAAAAAGTATGAGCTCATAGAAAATTTGAGAAGGTGTTTAGCAATGGAAATCATTAGCAGGTTTGTCTTGCATATTGAAAATTTTTTTCTATTAAGTCATTTTAGTAAATTCATTATTCAATGGACGCTAACTGCATTAGCCGTTTATGGTTTAGTGTCGTTTTTTCTAAGAAAATGGAATGGTGAAAAGGCAGCCATCTATGTAGGTTTTATCGTGCGCTTTGTTTTACTCATTGGATTATCGATTGAAATGCTACATCAAGTTAGTATAATGGAAATTACGACTGTTTTTTACGATCGACAGCCGTCTTTACGGCAGTTTCTACATTTTTTATTTTTCGGTTACATCATTGTTGTCGGGTTTTATTATATGGTTACAATGAAGCAAAAGAAGAACAAGGGCGTTTTTTACACCTTTGATATCGCCGTTCTGACGCTTCCGGCATTGCAGCTTTTAACTAGCTTTTTCTTTTATGCTATTAGAGGAGAAGTAATTCTTATAGATGTGATTGGCTTTATTATCATCCTGTCCATCATTGCAGGAAGTCTTTACTTATTTTTTATTAATTATTGGGAGTTTAGCTGGAAAACATTTATTCCCTTTTATATAATTGTCGGCACATGCTCGTTAATGTTTTACGTGTTTGGTTTTGTAGATATGATGGAAGTATCGAATCTTCTTATTTTTTTAGGATTATTAATGGTATATCATCTTATAAATAGAAGTCCATTACAGGTACTTGAAAAGTTGAAACAGCCGTTTATCCTGGTAATGGCTATTTTGTTCCTTGTCTTAACCAACCCTCTTTATAATGCGGCAGATATGGCGCTTGCTTCTACCGATGCGGAATTGAGATTACGATATTTTGAAACTACGAATTTAATTCAAATAGAAGAGGCGAAAATGTTAGCGATGAAAATTACAAATGAAGAGCAATTTTCATTTCGTCAGCCTGAAACCCAAGACTTTCATAATCGTTATTGGTTAAGGTCAAAAAACTATCTTGTTGATATTGACGGGGTGTCAGGAGAGGTCATGAATGTTCATCGTCACACCGAACCAGAAGGCGAGATGCTTTCTGCCCAAGAATACGTTGATCTTTCCAAGGAGTTGTTAGAACGAATGGGGAGAACATTGCTAGGTGATGATCAAATTCACACCACTGTTACTGAAGAAGAAAACCGTATTCATGTGGAAATGGTGCCTAAATATGACGATGGCTCCATCTTAGATGTATGGATGAACACTACTTTTACGTGGGAAAAGGAATCTCTAGTTGAATTTCATGAACGTTTAAACTTATATCCCGTTGAAACGTTAAAAGATGTATTAATAACGTCTGATGATATTGAGTTCATTTTACAAGAATGGTACGAAATGTTGGGTGAAGAGATGCCTGAATATGTAGTTGATAATGTAACGTATGGGTATAGTAACCGAACGATCGATATTAATATTTCCACTATTAATCACCATTCAATTCAGCTGGATGGTCGTACGGGAGAAGTTTTGTATTTTGGTGGAGACTTAGCTGACTACACAACCATCGATTTTAATGAGCTCGAATATAAAGTATTAGCTTGGAAGAAAGTTCAAATTGATGACTGGAAGCGAGAACGTATCTCGAATTTTTGGGAATGGAGAGAACAAGAACAAGAAGGTACGAAACTTGTCTTTGTTCATCAATTTGGCTATACAGAAGGTGAACCTCTTTTTACTTATTCGAAGAACATCGATTATTTTAACCAACCGAATACAAGTGTTAAAGTTGCCTCTAGTCAAGAAGCTTATGACGCTGTTGCAAATTCTATCGACTTTACACCCTATGCCTCAAGAGCAAGGTTAACTCATGTTATTGATGAAAATGATCAAATACGAGTGGCTTGGTTACTAGTGATCCAGCCGTATAAAAAAGCAGAGCACCGTCTCTACTTAGTTGATATTGAAACGAAAGAGTGGGTTTCCCTTTATGAATAAAAAGGATGCGTGTGCTATATTTCAAGATTTGTATGATTTGTATATCGAAGAGGAAGTGGAGGATGAAACGAAACAATGGATGATGGAGCACGAGGAAGCATGTGCACATTGTCAAAAATCAGGAAAGGACAACGAAGGAAATCCAGTCCTTCAAGAGGACAGCGAGAAAATTTGGGGAATTCGAGTAATGACGATGCTGTTATACAGCCTTTTCCTCCTTCTCGCGATTTGGATGTCCATTTGGTATTTGTGGTAAATGAGTAACTGGAGAACTTTAGAGGACCTGTATGCTCTTTACTACGAAGAAATCTTCCGTTACCTATATCAACGAACGAAACAAAAAGAGCTAGCTCAAGACCTGACTCAAGATACTTTTTTAAAAGCTTTTAATGGGTTAGCTTCTTTTAAAGGAAAATCAAGTGTACGAACATGGTTGTATACCATAGCGCATCATACCTTTATTAACTGGTATCGACGTGAAACAAAATATAGCCAACATCCCATTGAAGAAACATTCTCATTAGAACAAAAAACATACAAAAATCCAGAAGATGTCGTAACTACAAAAGCAGGGCAAGCTCAACTTTTAGCAGCCATCCATTCATTAAAGGAAGATTACCAGACTGTGTTGATTTTACGAGAATACCAGGAGCTGTCCTATGAAGAAATCGGTGAAATTGTAGGGTGGAAGCTGTCAAAGGTAAAAACAAACTTACACCGTGCAAAGCTTGAGCTTCGCAAGCACTTATGTAGACTAAAGGATGATACCAATGAAGTGTAGCTTAATTAGAGATCTTTTGCCACTTTATGTAGAAGGTGACTGCTCCCCAAAAACAAATAAGGTAGTTAGGGAACATCTAGATCGTTGTTCAGAATGCCATAAGTTGTATGAACTTATTAATTCACCGATTGATGTTAAAGCGATAACTAAACCAGTGACGACCGAGACCCATACTAGATCCAATGAATTTTGGAAAAGGTACTACGGTCGACTTATTTTAAAAGGGCTTGGCTTGTTTTTTGTTGTTTATATAACTGTTATAAAACTTATGGTTCTTTTCAAATTATAAAAATCTGTTTCAAGTAACGGGGTGCGATTGCTCACTAAAGGTAATCGCTTTTTCTTGTTGAAGTAAAGAGAAGTTTAACTTATCAATGATAATGATTATATTCAAATATGATTAGGAGAGAGATGTAATGGTGATTAGAGAAATTATTCCTTCAGATGCAGAAGGTTTTATTCATTTAACTCAACAGGTAGAGGGTGATTTTCCGATAATTCAAATAATTTTGTCCCTACACTTTTTCCCCTCTACTTCGCTAAAATAGAGGAATATACATTTGAATTTAATTTGGGTGCATTAAAAGAAAAACTAGATATGAGATTGACTCCAACGCAAGAACAATTAGATGAAATTATTAAGAATGCTATGGAAGTCACATTGGTTATTTATGCCGAGGAAGAAGAAATAGCACGCTTTGATTTAAGTAATTGAGTTTTAGCTAATTTATAAAGTAATTGGACTTATTCAATCAACGGGAGCGTTTCTGTATTAGCAGCAGGAACGCTTTTTGACTAACGAAGCAGAATACTTGAAGTAGTAAAATAGCCAATGGGGGATTATATGTATAAAGCAAATTTAAAAAAGTATTTAAACAGATTTCTTATTTTGTTAA
>NZ_JAWRVK010000078.1:0-9562 GCF_036663575.1 Halalkalibacter flavus | reverse complement strand
GACATCGAAGTATAAGGCTAAAAGCGTATACCGTCTAAAGACGGTGGAGTTAGACCACGCGTTTGGAAATTAAAAAGTATGCGCTAAATCATTCGGACAGCAGATAAGAAAAAGATGCCTCAAGCTAAAAGACATCCTTTCTACCCCCTACTCATTATTCTCATTTTCATAAGGATTCCCAGAAATATTTTCTCTCATCTCATCAGTCAGCTGAAATGGTTCACTTATTGCTTCAGTCGTTCCTGTTTCGTTCTTTTGAATACTTCCATCATAATGCAGCGGCTTATTTTCCATATGTCAGTTCACCTCCATTTGCTGTTAGTGTATACATGTAGTTTGTTCATTATAGGTATAAAAAATGCCCCCTGTGCAATTCAACACAGGGGGCTGCTAATATCCTTAATGATTTAATTTCACAATTGCTTTTTTCACTTCAAGATAGCTTAATGCATAAGCACTAATTCCGCCCATCAAAAAGGCAAGTACACTTATAAACAATAAAAAGCTATCTCCTGCCATTCCAGGATAAATCACAACAATCGAACCAATAATAAACCCAATCATAAGCGCATAAGTACCAGTTCGATACTTTTTAAATAAAAAAGTAATTAAACGACTAGTAATGACTAGGCCAATCGCAATCCCAGATCCAACTGTAATAATGACAGGAATATTGAATGTAGATAACGCATTGACCACCGTAGGGTACACACCGAAAAGCAAAAATACAAACGATCCGCTCACACCCGGTAAAATCATAGCGGAGCTAGCAATCCAGCCAGCAAAGAATAACAATGCATAATCAGTCCATGCTAAATGAGTCATCACTGTCGCGAGCTCACTATCTTTCACAAAAAATGTCGCACCGACGATAACAGCACCAACTGCAAGCAACACATAATGAACAGGTGCAAAGCTATTTTTATAATCAATATCTTTTAGCAACGTAGGAATAATCCCAATAATCAATCCTAAGAAGAAGAAGAATGTCGGTTGAGGATATTCAGCTAAAAGCCATTCAACTAAATGGCTAATCGTTAATAACGCAATAACAATTCCAAGCCCAAGAGGCATCAAGAACATAAGGTGTTTCTTCCAATCCTTTGAAAACAGACCGTTAATCGCAGCGATTAACGATTGATAAATTCCAAGGACTAAAGCAATCGTTCCCCCACTTACTCCAGGGATTAAATCACTAACACCCATCGTCATACCTTTAAATATATTTTTCCATTGAAACAAAGCTTTCTTCTCCTTTATTTTAAAATAAAATTGGTTTTGATTTCATCATACGAAAAAGAGTTCATACCAAGGTCAATATGTTCATGTCTTTGTAAAACAACTTTCTTTACTTTAGTTGTAAAAGACTAATGAGATTATCATAAATGGATTCGACAAATAATACAACCAATTTATTGCATTCGCTAGGTTTTTTACAATAAATTCAAAAAAATTTCAAAATCTACTTTTGTACAGACTAGAATATTATAATCAGAAGAACTATAACAAAAAGAGGCCGTGCAGTTATAGAAACTACTCGCCCCGTCCTATCTACAACTTTTTTTCATACCTCTATTTCCGCTCTACCTTTATGCCTCCATTTGCTGTTGTTAATTGAATCATGTTGTCTCCCTCTCCTATCACAACATTTCTAGAAGAGCTTCCAAAAACATCGACACTTCCATTTGCAGTATTGACAAGAATAGTTGCATTCGTAGGTTCTTGTTCCGTTTGAATTTGAATTCGACCGTTATCAGTTGCAAGGTCGATAGAGGAGTCAATTTGTTTTGTTAAAAGCGAAATCCTGCCATTATTCGTTTTACCGACGATATTCCCTTCTACTTCTTTAAAAGATATCGCTCCATTTTTTGTTTTAGCTGCTATAGTTGACGCTTGCACATTTGTTAGTTCAATAGAACCGTTATCTGCTTCAGTCGTAACTATTTCCCCTAATACATGTTTCAATTCAATTCGTCCATTGTCTGTTTCAATATTTACCTCGTAAACCTGTAGTTCTTCTGCGTTAATACGTCCATTATTACTTTCAATACGAATTGTTTCGTATACCTTTTCAGGAACGAAAACATTGACTGATAAAGTAGGTGAGAAGAATTGAAAATGAAACAGTTTGTTTTGCCGATTTTCCACACGCACGGATAAAGTCGTGTCTTTTTCATCAGCTGACAATACGTAGTTTGAATTGTTTCCTGACAGTTCCACTTTAGGGGTCACTTCATCAGTAGGGTAGAGGTTAATTTGTGCATTATCTGCCCTTACTACAATATTCGTAAACTCATCATTGTTTATGAGTTTTTCCTCAGAAGCCGAGTCGGAGTTATTGACGGTTAGAAAGGTGAGAACCATTCCGATGACACCACCAATCACTAGTCCTAATGCGATAATCGAGATTTTTTTCAAACTAATCATGTTTTAGCCCACCTTTTACAAGCTTGACATTATATTTTAAATACCGAACATAGCCTTTCATTACGTAACGTGTAACAAAATACATTCCAATGGCAATAAACAGCCCCAATCCACAAAGTGCTAATGACATGAATAAATCAAATAATTGAAAAGATCCTGGATAAATTATTATGTTTATCAAAAGTAAAAGGGGTGAAGCAATAAATGAGATTCCTACAGTCCACCCTGCAAAAACAATGGACACTAATGCGATAAATGGTCCGAGGACAATAACAAGATTAAAGAATCCCAATCCAATTACAGCCCAAACGGCACGAATGATGTTTCCAGTTGTTGCTGTGGCCTCGACCTTATCAAGGTGATAAGACGCAAGCGTATCTTTGGCAATTTGTAGTGGCGAACCAAGAGAAGCTGAAATTTCTTCCTCTGTTTGCCCTTCCTCTAATCCAACTGCAAAATGCTCTTCAAAGTCATTCAGAATATCTTGACGTTCACCAGGAGACAGTTTTGTTAAAGCATGGTCTAATTCCGTTAAAAATTGCTTCTTATTCATCCCTTACACCTTCTTTTATTAATTGGTTCACTCCATTTGAAAATTCCTTCCATTCTTCCAACAGTTCATGAAGAAATTCCCTTCCACTATCGGTCAACTTATAATACTTACGTGACGGGCCTTCTGATGATTCTTTTAAGTATGTTGTAAAATACCCTTCTTTTGTTAATCGTCGTAATAATGGATAGACTGTACCTTCGGAAATAGCAATTTTCTCAGAGATTTTTTGAACGAGTTCATACCCGTAACGGTCTTGTTTATCAAGTAAGATAAGAACACATAACTCTAATACACCCTTTTTAAATTGTACGTTCACTAACTAGCCACACCTCATTTCTATTTTATTTACTACTGTGCATTGTATAGTACCTGTTTATATATATTCCACTAAAAATAAATATATCACTCAGTACTGTATATTGCAAGGTACTGTATTAACATTAACTGTAAATGGCCTTTTCAATAATTTATTTTTTTCCTTCCCCTTCTGCTTCCCATTTGGAAATTTCCTCTCGTACTATTGGGGCTACCTCTTTCCCCAACAGTTCAATCGCTCTAATCACATCATCATGCGGCATGGATCCAACAGGCACATGCAACATGAAGCGTGTGATTCCTACATTTTTACGAAGGTGAATTATTTTTTCTGCCACCGTTTTGGAGTCTCCTACATACAACTCTCCCTCAAAGCTACGAGCCGCATCGAAACTGGATCGGTCATAATGGCCCCAGCCACGCTCTCGTCCTAATTTATTCATGACATGCTGTGTTGATGGGAAAAATTTATTTGCTGCCACTTCTGTCTCTTCAGCGATAAAACCGTGAGAATGTGAAGCAACAGGCAGCTTTGAAACATCATGCCCCGCTTTAGCAGCTGCCCTTTTATAAAGACGTACAAGAGGCTCAAACTGCGTTGGCCGTCCGCCAATGATAGCTAAGACTAGCGGCAATCCGAGGAGACCCGCACGAACGACGGATTCCGAATTCCCACCACTGCCAATCCAAACAGGTAAAGGATCCTGCACTGGTCGAGGGTATACCCCGAGATTATTAATCGCGGAACGATGCCCACCTCTCCACGTCACTTTTTCTGATTCGCGTATTTTTAATAGCAACTCCAATTTTTCATTAAAGAGCTCATCATAATCTTTTAACTCGTAGCCAAATAACGGAAACGATTCAATAAACGAGCCTCTCCCTGCCATGATCTCTGCACGCCCATTTGAAATTGCATCGAGCGTTGCAAACTCCTGAAATACTCGTACTGGATCGGCCGAAGAAAGCACTGTTACCGCACTAGTTAGTCTTATCCGTTTCGTTTGCGCGGCAGCTCCTGCAAGAACAACAGCTGGAGAAGAAGCGGCAAAATCTTCGCGATGATGCTCACCGACACCAAAGACATCTAGACCGACTTGATCAGCTAATATAATTTCTTCGACCACTTCACGTATTCGCTCTGCGTGGCTTACCACTTTTCCGTTTTCTACATCGGGTGTGGTCTCTACAAATGTACTAACACCAATTTCCATAAAAGCCTCCTTTTTTATTTGCCATCCACTACTTCTTTAAAGATCTCATAAGAACGTTTTTGCCTATCTTGATCGTAAATATAGGACACAGCCATTAATTCATTAACGTTATACTTCTCTTGGAAATCGGTTAATTGTTGTTTAATCGATTCTTTGCTACCCATGAATGTTACACTCGACATCGACATAGCGACTTCTTTTTCTTGTGGACTCCAAATCGAATCCATGTCTTCCACCGGTGGACTTAACGGTGTTTGAGAATTACGTACAACATTTAGGAAAAATTGCTTCATCGTTGTTGATTCATATTGGGCCTCTTCATCACTTTCAGCCGCAATTACATTTAAACAAACCATCATATATGGAGCATCCAAGTATTCGGATGGCTCAAACCGACTGCGATAAATCGAGATTGCTTCCTCCATATGTCTTGGAGCGAAGTGGGAAGCAAATGCATAAGGTAAGCCTAATTTCGCCGCTAAGTAAGCTGAATCTGTCGATGATCCAAGGATATAAATCGGTACATTCGTGCCAACTCCGGGATAGGCTTTGACGTAACTTTGACGTTCCTCAGGTCCAAAATAAGTAAGCAATGCATTCACATCATCAGGAAACGTGTAGACTGTATCGTTTTTTGATCGTCGAAGAGCATTTGCTGTCATCATGTCTGTTCCAGGAGCACGCCCAAGTCCAAGATCAATTCTCTCAGGGTACATCGTTGCCATCGTTCCAAATTGCTCAGCAACTACTAATGGAGAATGGTTCGGCAGCATAATTCCACCCGAACCTACTTTAATCTTCTTTGTATGTTCTAACGTATGTTTAATTAAAATTGGTGTTGCTGAACTAACAAGGGTCGGCATATTATGGTGTTCTGCAATCCAATAACGACTATATCCCATTTTTTCTGTCATTTGGGCTAAATCGACCATCGAATCAATCGCTTCTTTTGCAGTCTGCCCTTTCCGAATGGGAGCTAAATTTAAAACAGATACAGGTATTTGTTTATTTGACATGTAGATTTATCCTTTCTTGCTGAAGTTACAAACCTAAAGTAACAATTTCTAAACACGAAACAAAATAATTTGCTTATTTTTTTAAAGTAAGTAAATCTACCTAAATTTTTCATCATTTCATCACTTTATGTTGTCTATGTTTTTAAAAACACACGACAATTATTGCTTAATTTGCCCATGATTGTTTTAATCAAATTACGTAGATAAATTGTAACCTTGAGGTGACGTTTATGGCTTTGCTTTATATTATTATTATCGTGGCATTTATCGATACTTTTTCACAGCTTCCGATTATTGCTCCCTTTGCTATAAGTTTGGGAGCTACACCTATGTTAGTCGGAATTATTATTGGACTCTATTCTTTTTCAAATATTATTGGAAATATTGTATCCGGGTACTGGATCGATCGAAGTGGACCTAAAATAGTTTTATGTGTGGGAATGATCGTCGTTGGAATCGTGCTGTTCTTCTATTCTCTTGTGACAACCCCGCAACAGTTAGCCTACGTTCGTTTTTTTCATGGGCTAGCCGGGGGGTTGATCGTCCCTGCAGCATTTACGTATTTAGGTTCGAGAAAAACGTCTGAGTCAAAAGGCCGGATTATGGCTTTTTCTGGAGCTTCTGTTGGAATTGCCGCTATTGCAGGCCCGGCACTTGGGGCGATTATTAGTGGAAGATTCGGGTATGATTATTTATTCTTCACGCTTACGGTTCTTATGATAGGATGTGCGGTACTTGCTATCTTTTTTGTAAAAGAGCTTCAAGTTATCAGCTCTAAGGCAGCGTCTCCTCAAATAACTTCGCTTAAGCTGACAAAACCGATGTTTTTTTCATACACATCAATCTTTTTATTAATGTTCACATTAGGAATTCTCACATTCGCTTTGCCATTAAAAGTAGAAGAACTGCAACTAAGCGCCGAATTAACCGGCCCATTATTAAGTGTATTTGGACTGGTAGCTATCCTTATCTTTGTTCTTCCAACGAACGTTCTTTTTGATAAATGGAATAACGTCTATCTAATGACTATTGGGCTAGTAATAATATGTGGGGCTTTAGTGAGCTTATCTTTCTCTGCTTCCTTTATTCATTTGCTGCTTGCAATGATGATTTACGGGGTTGGTTTTGCTTTTATTTTCCCATCGACTAGCGCGACGGTTGTCGAGCACTCCGGGGAAGCAAAACGCGGTAAGGCATTTGGCCTGTTTTACGCATGTTTTTCTTTTGGTGTTATTACTGGGTCATTTTTTGCTGGAGCTTTAGCTGTATCACCTTCTTTTTTGTTTTTTATTGGGGCTTTATGTTTGTTGCTGATTGTTATACTTTTGTATCTTTTTAGTTGGAAACCTGTTATTTGAGGACAAATAACTGAAACAGTGCTATGGAAATGAGTTCCATAGCACTTTAAGTTATATCCATCGTTGAGGATACGTTCTACTTTCAAACAAATTATTATATAAAACTGAGATGCCTACGACGATAATTGCACTTATCGCAATGGTTAACAACAAACCCCAACCAGCCTGTGAGTTAATAGCTACGATCGCACTAGCTGCAGCAGGCGGATGCATCATCTTAGTAATCAACATAAGAAGAACCACAACCGCTAAAGTAATGCCAATTGTGATATGAGACCTTCCGAATAGATCCCAAATTGATAATGCGACAACCGTTGAAAGAATATGTCCCCCGATAATATGCCTCGGTTGGGAAAATGGACCTTCGTATGCTGCAAAAACGAGTAAACAGGTAGCGCCGATAGGACCTAATGCCATTGGATAACCTAGGCTAACAGCAAGAATGCTTATAATGATCATCGTAATCAAACCGCCACCTGCTGAAATAAAAGAGTCTGTTAAGCGAACAGCTTGATATTGTGCACTAACCCCTTTCATCTTATGAATATATTGCTCAAAGCTCCAGCCCTTTTCCAACTCAACCGTTTTCTTTAATTCCCCTTTTTCCAAAGGCAAAAGCCTTCCTCCTCCTTTTATAAACAAAAAGTCAAGAGACTTGTAAGATTATTTCACACAAAATTCATTATAAAGGGAATTTTTAGAAACGTAAATACGGATGGGGGGTAAAATTAAAAAAGAGAACACGCTTTTGAATACGAGTTCTCTACATATCATTACTTTGAATTTATTTGTATATCCAAGCTTTGCTTCTCATTATTACTCAGTAATTGCTCTGCCATCGGAAACAAAATTTCCTCTTCCTTCATAAAATGTCCTTGTAATATATGAAATGCTTCATTATAAAGTTGAGTCATTTGAATGAGCTCGTTAATAGTTACTTCTGCTTCTAACTGAAATGTTTTTTCTAGAAACGTTCGTAAATTACTTTTTGCTTGATCATGCTCATATTCCATCACAGCAATGGGTCCTACATCTTTCCCCGTGTATTTGGCCACCATAGGAAATAACACGCCCTCTTCTTTTTCAGAGTGGGGATCCAACTGACTAACAAACTCGACGACTCCACTTCGTAAACTTCCCAACTGCTCCTTCATCGTTTCAATATCATTTTCCTCTTCTATTGAAACCGATAAATTGTACAAAAACTCCATTTGCTCGCGTAATGGTTTATGTTCTTCTTTCAATATTCTTAGTGGGCGACACAATTCGATTGAAGCGTTACCTGCTAATCCACAAATATGTTCCATATGAATACCTCCTCTTTTTTATAAGGTATCAGAGAAACTTTGTGGAAGTTGTGATTGCCGTCACAGAAACTCTTGTTTATATTTTTCCTAAGACATATGATTAACTTAAATGATTGGAGGTCAATAGATTGATTATGAAGCCGCGTTATGAACCTTTGGAGTTAAAGATTATGAGATCATTACGGGTTCGGATGAACTTATCAGCAAAAGACGAAAGTTACTATGTGAATCTAGATAAAGGCTACCAAGGTGAGCAGAAGTTTGATAAATGGTTAGAGCCTCTTTCACCTGACAGACTAATCTTGAATGATCTATTACTTGAATGTAATAACAGCTTATTTCAAATCGATTCATTGTTAATTACCTCAAACACCATTTACCTTTTTGAAGTAAAAAACTACGAAGGTGACTTTTTTATCGACGCTGATCGATGGTATTCCTCTTCCAAGATTGAGATTAAAAACCCCCTCCTTCAACTTAGCAGAAATGAATCATTACTTAGACGAATGTTACAGGAATTTGTATTTCATCTCCCCATTGAATCCTACCTTATTTTCGTAAATCCCGAATTTCTACTGTATCAAGCATCTCTTAAATTACCTATTATTTTTCCCGCACAGCTAAATCGATTCCTTGCTAAACTTAAAAAGAGTCCCTCTAAAATTAATGCTTCACATTCAAAGTTTGCGGAGCAATTAATATCAAATCATATAGAAGAATCACCTTTCAATCGACTGCCTGACTATGAATTTGATGAGCTTGAGAAAGGAATGAGTTGTCTTGTTTGCCAAACATTCTATCCTTCCTTTCCTTATAAAAAGTACTTGATATGTAATAGTTGTAGTTTCAGAGAAGACTATCAAACAGCTGTTTTGCGTAATGTGGAAGAATTTAAAACTCTTTTTCCAAATAGTAAAATAACTACAAATACTATTCATGAATGGTGTGGCAGCATTATGTCAAAGAGAACCATCCGAAATATACTTTTAAAGAGCTTTAAAATAATCAGACATAGCAATTGTTCTTATTATATAGATAAAGATTAATAGAACCATGGGAAGCATTTGATTGTTATAACTCTTCATCTACGGAATCTTTTCTCGCTTCCTTTCTCTTTTACAGCTCTAGCTCTTCATTCCACGGAATCTTTTCTCGCTTCCTCTCTCTTTTACAGCTCTAGCTCTTCATTCCACGGTATCTTTTCTCGCTTCCTCTCTCTTTTACAGCTCTAGCTCTTCATTCCACGGTATCTTTTCACGCTTCCTTTCTCTTTTACAGCTCTAGCTCTTCATTCTACGGAATCTTTTCTCGCTTCCTCTCTCTTTTACAGCTCTAGCTCTTCATTCCACGGTATCTTTTCTCGCTTCCTCTC
>NZ_JAWRVK010000077.1:0-9634 GCF_036663575.1 Halalkalibacter flavus | reverse complement strand
GCTCTTCAGCGCCGATGGTAGTTGGGGGCTTCCCCCTGTGAGAGTAGGACGTTGCCAGGCAGATAAAAGACAATCCATTGGATTGTCTTTTTTAGTATGCATAAACAGAATGCTGAAGGCGATGAAGAGCACTGTTCCGGAGGAACAGCATCTTCCTTGAATAAAGCCGATGGTTACAACGTGAAAAGACATCTTGAAACTGCTTCATGTCCCCTGTGAGACGAGCTGTTTCTCTTCGTAACACGACGTGAGAAACGTCGAAGAAAGAACATCATGCCCAATCACCCCCGTAGAAGAGAAATAGCGAGCCAGGACGTTGCCAGGTGTGGGCACGCTCGCATGAAAATAGGAGAGATGATGGGATAAAGCCGCCTATCGGTAGAGCGCCCCAAGGAACAGCATCCTCCTCGAATAGGCCGATGGTTTACTACATGAATAAACGTCTCGAATTTACTTCATGTCCCCCTGTGAGACGAGCTGTTTCTCTTCGTAACACAACGTGAGAAACGTCGAAGAAATAACATCATGGCTAATCAGCCCCGTAGAAGAGAAATAGCGAGCCAGGACGTTGCCAGGCAGGGCACGCTCTGCATAGAAATGGGAGAGACGGATATACGCTGCATAATAGTAGTGAGCCCGATTACAGAGTGCATCTAAGAAAAACATCGTGTCTTCCTAGTAGAATAAAAGAAGTGAGTCCGAACCCTTTCTCTTCGTAACACGACGTGAGAAACTTCGAAGAAATTACTCCATGCTCAATCATCCTCGTATAAGAGAGAAATGGGAAGCCAGGACGTTGCCAGGCGGGCACGCTCCGCATAGAAATAGGAGAGATGATGGAATGAAGCAGCATATCAGTAGCGTGCCAGAAGGAGTAAAACCTTCTTGGAATAGTTGCAACATGAGCAAACTTCTTGAATAACATCATGTCCCCCTGTGAGACGAGCCGTATCTCTTCGTAACACGATGTGAAAAATTTCTAAGAAGCACATCATGACCAACCATCCCTGTTGGATAGAAATGGCAAGCTAGGACGCGCCAGGAAGTTACGCTTTGCATCAAGATTGAAGTGATGGTCAGGGTAGCTCCATAGAAGGGGAGCCACTCAACAGGATATAACACTTTCGATAAAAAAAGAAGAGTTCTGACAGCAAATGGAGCAGTTTGGAAAGCAAATCCCCCAATTCCGACAGAATAACGCCCAACTTGGACAGAAAGGCTTTTACTCCCTCATTATTTTAAGATAATAGAACGGGATAACTATAGTAAACCAAGCCCTATACAAGAAAAAAATTGCTTGAAAAGTAGTTAATCCGTGTTGTTTACTTTAAGATGAGCTATGTTCTCTAGTCATTATGTGTTGTTATAAGTTAAAAGTAGTTAGCATTCAAATTAGCAACTTGTACTTAGGCAAACCAAACCTAATTGTTACACGTAAAAACTCTGCATAGTTTGATATATACCATACTTCAGAAGCAGGATAACCTAAACCTAAAATCACGTGTACTACTTCCTGAAAAACTCCTAGATCGTATCAATTTCCTTATATAGGAGGTGGCATATAAAGCTAGCCCCCTCGTAAATCATAACGTACCTATCTTTAAATAAAAGTATAGATCTACGCTTTACCTTTCTCATAACAGAAAAGGTATAGTCCCTTTAAACGCTATCAGGCTCTTCCAAAAAGCTTGATATAATCAACGGTATCTTCCGTTCAACCACATGTAAGTAATGGGAGATATACGGGAAGTCAACACCGTCAAACGTATGAATTAAATCCCCCCACCATTCCGCTTCATATCTGCATATCATGCTCAAGTTATATAGCAGCAAAAAATGAGTTGCTAGCTCTGGCAAAGAGTATACTTTCAAGTGCTCACGATCCTGGAAGAAATAAATGTTCCTATCACAGTCATATATCCAAGGGTTTGAATTCCAGAATGGAGGTAGGTGAGAACATGTTATTTGAACATTTTCTTTCGTTTCTGCTACTTTTACTTTAATTGATTTATCGGTAACTGTATTTGCCTCTACATATTGTTCAAATCGATTAACAGTCATATGATATCGATCTAATACGTTAGGAGGGAGCAAAATGGTTTTTTGCTTTAACTCTCCTTTAAATGATAGCGACTTATTAGTAAGGCGTTGAAATAATGGATGCATTTCAGCTATATGGTGGAAAAGTGTCACCATATGATATTTTTCGCCTTCCAAATGTTTCATGTGAAACATTTTGTCTAAAAAATGGGAAAAGAGTCCGTTTTTCTGGATTTTTACTTCATCGTCTAAAAAACGATAAGTAGATTTTTTTCTTTTTCGTGTTGTAACGCCATGTGCAAGGACTTGAGAATTCTCTGGATAGTTAGGGTCAACTGTTAAAATACATGCTTTTAATAGTTGTACAGCACCATAAAAAAGAAGAACAGGTTTTATTTCAATGGGAGCGTTAATTGCTTGATTGAAATATAATTGTCCGTGTTGTAAATGATACATAAAAGAAGAACAGACTTGATAACTCTTCGTTTTCAGTTGAGAAATCTGTTTTGCTTCATATTTTTCAGTTAAATATTTTCTTGAGTACGTAGCAGAATAAAAGGGTATAAATAAATCGTTCATCATTTAATTTTAACGCACCTCCTTTAGTTCTGTATATTCTAAAAAGTCGAACATTATATCCATTCTTGACAGTAGTTTGCCCACTTGATAAGCTACTAATAATATTTTTCGATAAAAATCGATTCGGGGAGGCAGAATATGTTGGAAAATAAATTTCAAAAAGAAGGTTTAACCTTTGATGATGTACTTCTAGTTCCAGGAAAGTCAGAAATTTTACCTCGTGATGTATCTGTAAAAACAAAATTGAGCAAGAACTTACAATTAAATATTCCAATTATTAGCGCAGGGATGGATACAGTTACAGAGGCAAAAATGGCTATTGCTATGGCACGTGAAGGTGGACTTGGAATTATTCATAAGAACATGTCGATTGAATTACAAGCGGAGCAAGTTGAAATTGTTAAACGTTCTGAAAGTGGTGTTATTACTAATCCTTTCTATTTAACAAAAGACCGTCAAGTTTTTGATGCAGAACACTTAATGGGTAAATACCGTATTTCTGGTGTCCCGATTGTTGATGAGAACCAAAAACTAGTTGGTATTATTACTAATCGTGATTTACGTTTTATTGAAGATTACTCCATTCAAATTGATGAAGTGATGACAAAAGAGAATCTCGTTACAGCACCAGTTGGTACGACTTTGAATGAAGCTGAGAAGATCCTTCAACAATATAAAATTGAAAAGCTCCCACTAGTTGATGATGAAGGCACGCTAAAAGGTCTAATCACAATTAAAGATATTGAAAAAGTTATTGAGTTCCCTAACTCTGCCAAAGATGCTCAAGGACGGCTTGTAGTAGGTGCTGCTATTGGAGTTTCAGCTGATGCTGATATTCGTATTGCTGCACTAGTAGAAGCCGGTGTAGATGCCATTGTGATCGATACAGCACATGGTCACTCTAAAGGGGTTTTAGATAAAGTTCGTGATGTTCGCTCACAATATCCAGATTTAACAATTATTGCTGGTAACGTTGCAACAGCACATGCAACTCGTGATCTAATTGAAGCTGGAGCAGATGTAGTAAAAGTAGGAATTGGACCTGGTTCGATTTGTACAACACGTATCGTTGCAGGAATTGGTGTTCCGCAGGTTACAGCGGTATATGACTGTGCATTAGAAGCACAAAAGCATGGTGTACCAATTATTGCTGATGGTGGTATCAAGTATTCTGGAGACATCGTTAAAGCACTTGCTGCAGGAGGACATGCAGTTATGCTTGGTAGCTTACTAGCAGGTGTTTCAGAAAGCCCAGGAGAACGTGAAATATATCAAGGGCGCCAATTTAAAGTTTACCGTGGAATGGGCTCGTTAGGAGCAATGGAAAAAGGAAGTAAAGATCGTTATTTCCAGGAAAATGCTCAGAAGTTAGTCCCAGAAGGAATTGAAGGTCGTATTCCTTACAAAGGACCGTTAAATGATACAATTCACCAATTAATTGGAGGAATTCGTGCTGGGATGGGGTATTGTGGAACAGCTACTTTAGATGACCTTAGAGAAAATGGTCAATTCATTCGTATTACTGGAGCTGGCTTACGTGAAAGCCACCCACATGATGTACAAATTACAAAAGAAGCTCCAAATTATTCACTTTAAAAAAAGAGAAAATGCTCATAATGGACAAAGTCCTTATGAGTATTTTTTTTACAAATAGAGATGAACACTCGTTAATCTTTGTAAAAAATAGTAAATAGATAGCATCATATGTATCTATTTTTTTTTTAGTAGATATGATAAAATTACCTCTATGTGAAAAGGTGGAGGGATAAAAGTGAATCAACTAATGTTTAAAAAGTCACTTTCAATCATGCTTATGATTGTTGTGGTTTTGACGTTTGTGATACAACCAATGAAAACAAATGCAGCTTTTGATTTACAAGCTGAATCTGCAATTCTAGTAGACGCTAATACAGGAAAGATTTTATATCAAAAGAATATAGATGCAATTTTACCAACAGCAAGTATGACTAAGATGATGAGTGAGTACTTGATTCTTGAAGCAATTAATGAGGGAACAATCTCTTGGAGTCAAGAAGTACCAATTAGCGAATTTGTAAGGAATTTATCACTTTATACTGCGTTATCAAACGTACCACTTAGGCGAGATCATTCATATACAGTTGAACAACTTTACCAATCTGTAGCAATTTATTCTGCAAATGCTTCAACGATTGCTCTAGCTGAATTAATTGCTGGTTCTGAAACGGAATTTGTTCGTATGATGAACGATAAAGCAGCAGAGCTTGGTTTAGAAGATTATGAATTTGTTAACTCAACAGGGTTGAATAATTCTGATTTACTAGGTAACCATCCTGATGGTACTGGTGAAAATGCTGAAAATATGATGTCTGCACGTGCAACAGCAAAGCTTGCATACCATTTAATTAATGATTACCCAGAGGTACTTGAGACGGCAAGTATTCCTACACTAACGTTTGAAGCTGGTCCAGATGAGCAAATTGAAATGCGTAACTGGAACTGGATGCTCTCAGGCATTGAGGCACAGCATGATTACCAAGGTGTTGATGGATTAAAGACTGGTTATACATCTGCAGCTGGTAATGCTTTTACGGGAACAGCTGAGCGTAATGGGATGAGATTTATTACTGTTGTTATGCGAACAGGTACACGTGATGATCGTTTTAACGAGACGGCTAAGTTATTAGATCACGGATTTAATAATTTCTCAAGTGCTGAAATTGTAGGCTCTGGTTATGCTCCTGAAGGGTTAGACATTCTTCCAGTAGCAGCTGGTAAAGAAAGAGAAGTAGCCATTTCTAGTGTCGAGCCATTAACTACTGTTATTCGTAATGGTGAAGAAGATTTATATGCGACTGAGCTTATCCTTGATAACAACGTATTAAATGAAGATGGAGAGATTGTTGCTCCATTTGAAGCAGGAGCAGAAGTTGGAACCCTCTCTCTTGTTTACACAGGAGAAGGAGATGAAGAGTTCCTATACCCGAAACAACGTGCAGAAGTATTAGTTGTGACAGACTCTGCTGTTGAGAAAGCAGGTTGGTTCTCCATGACAATGCGTGCGATCGGTGGCTTCTTCTCAGGTATTTGGAATGGGGTAGCTGATACAGTAAAAGGCTGGTTTTCATAAATAAAAACTAATAAAACGGATCCTTTTAGGGAACTGAAAAAGGAAAATTTTCTTTTTCAGTCCCTTATTTTGTAAAGGATCCGTTTTATGCTAAAATAAAAACTGAAAATTTATGCGAAAAAGCTCGTTTTAAGGTATACTAATGTAGGATAATCATTCAACTTTAGACGAACGGTATAGGAGGATATACAAATGAGTCAAACAGGAACAGACAGAGTCAAAAGAGGTATGGCAGAAATGCAAAAAGGTGGCGTCATTATGGACGTTATCAACGCTGAACAAGCAAAGATTGCAGAAGCTGCAGGAGCAGTTGCAGTCATGGCGCTTGAGCGTGTACCAGCTGATATCCGTGCAGCAGGTGGAGTAGCACGTATGGCTGATCCAACAATTGTTGAAGAAGTACTAAATGCAGTATCAATTCCAGTTATGGCAAAAGCGCGTATTGGTCATATTGTTGAAGCACGTGTGCTTGAAGCAATGGGTGTTGACTACATTGATGAAAGTGAAGTATTAACGCCTGCTGATGAAGTATTCCATTTGTACAAGCGTGATTTTACTGTACCTTTCGTATGTGGAGCACGTGATTTAGGAGAAGCGTCTCGTCGTATTGGTGAAGGTGCATCAATGATTCGTACAAAAGGTGAGCCTGGAACGGGGAATATTGTAGAGGCTGTACGTCACATGCGTATGATTCAAGGTCAAATCAATAAAGTTAAACAAATGTCTACGGATGAGTTAATGACTGAAGCGAAGAATCTTGGTGCTTCATTTGATCTTTTATTACAAATTAAAGAAACAGGTAAATTACCTGTCGTTAACTTTGCAGCTGGTGGTGTAGCGACTCCTGCAGACGCTGCATTAATGATGCAGTTAGGTGCTGACGGGGTATTTGTAGGTTCTGGTATCTTCAAATCAGACAACCCTGAGAAATTTGCTCGTGCAATTGTCGAAGCAACAACTCACTACGAAGATTATGCGTTAATTGCTGAGCTTTCTAAAGGATTAGGAACAGCAATGAAAGGTATCGAAATTTCGACTCTTAACCCAACAGAGCGCATGCAAGAGCGCGGCTGGTAATTTAAGCTTGGAATAAGGGAAAGGATCAGTAATGGTTAAAATAGGTGTACTGGCACTGCAAGGAGCTGTTAGAGAGCATGTGAACTGCTTAGAAGCTCCTAATACAGAAATAGTCGTAGTAAAAAAAGTAGAACAGCTCAATGATTTAGATGGTTTAGTACTTCCTGGTGGAGAAAGTACAACGATGCGCCGTCTTATTGATTTATATGGATTTTATGAGCCTTTAAAAGAGTTTGCTGCAGCAGGTAAACCAATGTTTGGGACATGCGCAGGTGCGATTTTAATGGCTGGACAAATTGAAGGACAAGATGAGGGCCATTTAGCTGTCATTGATATGAAGGTACAGCGTAATGCATTTGGGCGTCAACGTGAGAGTTTTGAGACAGATCTTCATGTAGCTGGAGTAGGTGAAGATATTCGTGCAGTCTTCATCCGAGCACCACTTATTTTAGAAGTGGGGGAAGATGTTCAAGTTCTTTCAAAGTATGGGGATGAAATTGTTGCTGCAAGGCAAGGTAACTTCCTAGCATGTTCTTTCCATCCAGAGCTTACAGATGACCATCGTTTTCATCAATTTTTTGTTTCAATTGTAGAAGAATTAAAACAATAAAGAAAATGCGTAGATAAGGATTAGTACATACAATGTGCTGTACAGAGAGCCGGTGGATGGTGCGAACCGGTCAGTGCTTGTATGGAATCCACCTTTGAGTAGAAGTATGAAATCTTCTCGGTAGGCAGCCGTTATTGCTAAAGTGGCATTTAGGTATTAGGGAAGTTTGCCCTAATACCTAGGCAACAAGGGTGGTAACGCGGGTGCTCTCGTCCCTTCTTTTACAGAAGGGGTGAGGGCTTTTTTTTATTCAGTAAAATTTGGTAGAATAGGTAAGATGAGACTAAGGAGGACAAGAAATGTTAGATGTAAAACGTTTACGAAAAGATTTTAATGATATAAAAACGAGGCTTGCTACAAGAGGTGAAGATATCTCTGGATTAGATCGCTTTGAAGAGTTAGATGAAAAGCGCCGTACCATTATTGTTGAAGTAGAGGAGCTTAAAAGCAGAAGAAATCAAGTATCTCAAGAAGTAGCGCAATTAAAACGTGAAAAACAAGATGCAGATCATTTAATTAAAGAGACAAAAGAAGTATCAGAAAAGATTAAGTCATTGGATGAACAACTGCGTAATACGGAAGAAGAGTTAGAAGGGATTCTTTTAACGATTCCTAACGTTCCGCATGAGAGCGTTCCTATTGGAGATACAGAGGATGATAATGTTGAAGTCCGTAAGTGGGGTGAGGTACGTTCTTTTGGATTTGAAACAAAAGCTCATTGGGATTTAGCAACTGATTTAGGAATCGTTGATTTTGAACGAGCTTCTAAAGTGACAGGAAGCCGCTTTGTCTTTTATAAGGGATTAGGGGCACGTCTAGAACGTGCGTTGATTAACTTTATGATGGATTTACATCAAGATGAGCATGGATATGAGGAAGTGCTTCCTCCATATATGGTGAATCGTGCAAGTATGACAGGTACAGGTCAATTACCTAAGTTTGAAGAGGATGCTTTTAAAATTCAAGATTTGGACTACTTCCTTATACCAACTGCAGAAGTACCGGTAACAAACTTACATCGCGATGAAATTTTAACGGCAGAACAATTACCTATTGCCTATACAGCATATAGTGCAAACTTCCGTTCAGAAGCAGGCTCTGCTGGACGTGATACACGTGGATTAATTCGTCAGCACCAGTTTAATAAAGTGGAACTCGTACGTTTCGTGAAGCCTGAGGAATCTTATGAAACACTTGAAACTTTAACAGGACATGCTGAGAAAGTACTTCAGCTTCTGAAACTTCCATACCGAGTATTAAGCATGTGTACGGCTGATTTAGGTTTTACGGCAGCAAAGAAGTATGATATTGAAGTATGGATTCCAAGCAATGATTCTTACCGTGAGATTTCTTCTTGCAGTAACTTTGAAGACTTTCAAGCACGCAGAGCAAACATTAAATATCGTCCGGAACCAAAAGCGAAACCAGAATTTGTTCATACATTAAATGGTTCAGGACTTGCAGTCGGACGTACAGTTGCTGCAATCTTAGAAAATTACCAAGAGGAAGATGGATCAGTTGTGATTCCAGAAGTGTTACGCCCTTATATGGGGAATGTTGAAAAGATTACGGTTAAGTAAATACGTAGAGACCGACTGCATGGGTGTGCAGTCGGTTTTTTAATGCTTCAAAATGAAGTGAATTACTAAAGCTAGTGGTCACTAGCTTTATTTTTTTGTTTATTAATACTATAAAATGCTAATGTTGTAATAAATAAAAAAGTTGAGATGGATAAAACAATTCCATTCCATGCTCCATTAAAAAAAGTAACATTGATGAGGGTCATGAAGTGCATTGAAATAATTATTAAGAGTAAGAGTGTCGTTGTTTTCAAAGAATCACACCTTTTAGTAAGTCTCTATATTAATGATATCGTAAATGAACAAAGTAAAGAAGTAGAAATGAGAAAGGTGCGAGAGCAAACATGTTAGCAATGGCTTCGCGCGCCGTGCGCCTTTTAAGAAGAGCGCTTAAAAGGCTTAAAAGATAACGGTGGCTATGTATATTGCTTCGATCATAAAGAAACGAAGTCAAAGAGTGGTCTATAGTCGTAGAGAGAGCGAACATGTTAGCAATGGCTTCGCGCGCCGTGCGCCTTTTAAGAAGAGCACTTAAAAGGCTTAAAAGATAACGGCGGCTATGTGTATATTGCTTCGATCATAAAGAAACGAAGTCAAAGAGTGGTCTATAGTCGTAGAGAGAGCGAACATGTTAGCAAT
>NZ_JAWRVK010000076.1:0-10308 GCF_036663575.1 Halalkalibacter flavus | reverse complement strand
AGTGGTTAGTTGATGTGTACCTCCACAGTGGACTTTCACCACCTAGATAGTCGCCATGCCTGGCGCACACAAAAAAGACATTAACGCCTAAACGTAATGCCTTTGTACTATATTTTATGATCTGAATTATCCCCTTAAAACCAAAGGTAATGCAATTTTAAAACAAGTACCTTCTTCGTTAGAAGAGAGCAGTTGTATTGTTCCATCATGACTTGTAATAATTCGTTCAATAATAGTCAAACCAAGTCCTGTTCCAGTTTCTTTGCTACTTACAAAGGGCTCAAACAAATTAGATTGAATCTCCTCAGGCACGCCACTCCCATTATCTTTGATGAAGATGTGTATTCTATCCTGATATACCTCAGAAGAAATCGAAATCTCACCTTTTTCTTCCATCGCCTGAATACTATTGATAATGAGGTTAAGAAACACTTGCTTCATTTGATCAACATCAATATTCAGTGTAATGGAGTCTATTTCAGAACGAATGAAGATATTTGACGAATAATTTGAATGAATAAACGGCATAATTTCTTCAATAACATCAGCTAGATTAGCCTTTTTCTTATTCAAATTAGGTTTGGCTAGCATCAACATATCTTGAGCTATGCTATTAATACGTTGTATTTCCTTTAAAATAAGCAGCGTATGGTACTTACTTCGCTCACTCTCTGAAAAATTACTATTCATCAATTGTATAAATCCTTGAATAACCGATAAAGGGTTTTTAATTTCATGCGCTGCTTTTGATGCTAATTCACCAGCTAGTGCTAACTTTTCCGTACGAAGAACTCTTTTCTCTAGTTTATCAATTTCAGACACATCAACAAAATAAAAAATTCTGCCAATAACATTCTTTTTATCATCTACGAGCGGAGATTGGGAGACCAATAGTATATATGATAGATCCGATGACTGATAAGATACTTTTCTCGTATGAAAAAAATCTTCAGAATAAAACAAATCCCAAAACTCTTCATTTACTTGAGAAATCACTTTATCTTTATAAAGCCTATTTATTTCCACCTCATCTAAGTTCGTAACCTCTTTGGCCTTGCTATTTAATACAATTTTACTATTTTCGATTTGCACTGTAATAATACCTATTGGAATCGAAGCTAGTATTTGTTCGCGATATAACTTTTCATTTGAAAGGTTTTCAAATGAATGTTGTAAACTTACAGACATATGGTTAACTGCTTCTGTAAGTTTTTTAAATTCATACTGTTCGTCCGAGGCAGTCGTTACTCCATACTCTCCTTTTGAGATACGACCTACATCTCTTACTAAAACATCAATTCTACGATAAATCCTCTTAAAGAATTGCGAAGTGATGAGGTACATTACAAGTATTGAAATTGAACCTGTCACAATAATAAGAATTGCTTGTCGAGTAAGGGGCTCACTCATTTCCCCATAGTCAAAAGCCGTATAAATAACTTGATCAGCCCCAAAAGGAAGAAAGACTTTATACAATTTCTTTCCATTAATCTCTTCTATGTACGAATTCTTCTCTGGGTTGGTTACCATATCTTTCAATACATCAAGGTCCTGCTCACTTTTATTATTATATGTACCATGAACAATTTGTTTTAACGGTGGGTACAATTGGTCTTCTAATGATGGGTCAACGAAAACTTTTGGATTTAGAATTGCGACTTCATCCAAATATGGGTTGTTCGTTTTCATCTGTTCCATTGAAGAGCTAGGTCCTACTTCGTTTAGTAAATTCTCAACCTCGCCTACTTCTATATATGGATTAATAATATACGAAGATCCAGGAGGGTGATAATAACCATATTTGAAAAAAACCGGTTCTTCCTGTTGTGATCCAGATTGAGCAACAGGAAGAACAAGAACGTGATTATCAACCAAAGTCGCTCCCTCTACTCTAACTTTCTCTCCTTTTAAAAGAGTGTCTACCGTTTCATAATAACCATATTCCTTGAAACTAAAGCCAATCTCATGAGGGTCGGTTGATCGAACACCTACAATATCATCTCCTTCTCTAGCAAACAACGTTATCCCAGCTAATTCTAACTCTTCTCTTAGCACTAGCAAGTCTTGATTTGTTATATCTCCTATTCTTTTTCCTTGCAATCTTTCTGCTGCAAGTTTTGCAAAAGAAATTAATTTCAAATCAATTTGATGCTCTAGGGATCTAGCTGCCAAGTTCGTGTTTTCAACTTCACGCTTTATACTTTGAGCCGTCATGGTTGATTGCTTATTTACTTCAGATACAATCTGTTGATTAGTATAATAGAGCAAAATAGATCCCGATACTAAAACTAGAATCAGGGACGCTAAAAGAACCCTAACTAAAAAGAGGGTTTTTAACGTAGCATTCTTCTCTTTCATAATAAAATCCTTTCCATGCCTTCGCCTTTTAAGCTTCTCTTAAACTTCTATTACTAGTTATCTCTATTAAATTATATCACGCAAAAGACATTCATTGATTGGAAACATTTACAATTTCAGACTTCAACAATATGTCTGAATATGCACAAAACAAAAGCGCTTAAACTCATGTGAATTATTGATGATAGTCACAAGAAGAGTTAATAGCCCATGAAACAGCAATAAGCTACTTCTTATGGGCCGAAATAACATATTCATTAAAAAAGCTCACCGTAATCAATATCGTCTGCCTTTTTTGGCGTCTCAGCCGTTATTTCTTCTGAAAACTCTGCCATAGCTGTTTGATCTGATCCTCTTATCGTATGGAATTGATTATTATTAATGAAATTACTAATCGGTTGCAACCTATTTTCACGATTCGTTAAAAGGCTGTAGGCCACCGCACCAATTCCTATTCCTAAAATTGAGAACATCACGCCGCCAACGTTGTTGCGTCTAGCTCCAAATATTTGCTGTGTTCGCCTCCCCCAATTAAATACAGATCTTATCCAACCAATATGATTGATCATAGAATTCATCATCTAGGTTTTAAACTCCCCTTTCCTACATTTAACTTTATTATTTTGATTTCTACATTATTTATGAGGAAAAACTTTTCCTAAATATGAATTAGCACTCTCGACAAATCCTGGTCATACATACGTTAAAGGGTTATCGCATTTTGCGATAACCCCTAATAATATAACTACATCTTACACAGGCCACTTCTCTAACGTATAAGACATTTCCCAAAACATATACTCATACTTGCTACTTGTAACAAAAATAGCTTCCATACGTTGCTTTTCTTCTTCTGAAGCTTTTTCTGCCCATTCATCCAAACGGTCTATTTGTTCCTTTACTAACGTTGCAAACCACTCGTCACCATAAGTATCAATCCACTTTTGATAAACGAGATGTTCTGGATTAGAACCTTTATATTTTTCTCCGATTTCCCAATACAACCAATAACAAGGTAAAATTGCAGCAATGACTTCTCCTAAAGAGCCTTTATACGCAACAGAAAATAAGTGGTTCGTATAGGCTACTGCCGTTGGAGCTGGTTCAGCCGCCATATGACCTTCGCTATTCTTTTCTAATCCTAAGTCTTTGGCAAATCCTTCATGAAGCATATGCTCTGCATCAAATGTGGATTTTGCATGAAATGCCATTTGCGATGTCGTGTGAAAGTCCAACGCTTTCGCAGCCCCAATGGATTGTACTTGAGCAAATTTCGAAAGATAAAAGGAATCCTGTTGTACATAATATTTGAAACATTCAATTGGCAATGAACCATCAGCTACTCCCGTAACAAATGGATGCTCAAAGCTTGCATTCCAAATAGAGTCTACCTTTTTACGAAGTTGTTCTGAAAATTTCATATCATTCATCCTCTCTTTATCATCTATTTAGTTCATTTCGTATAGTGCGTTCATCAATTGCCTTTTTAACTCTAGATATTCACGAGTGACAGTCATTTCCTTTTTCCTAGGTCTTGGCAATGGAACCTTTACTTCTAATATGACTTCCGTAGGACGTGGTCCTAACACATAAATACGGTCTGATAAGAAGATGGCTTCATCAATACTATGTGTAATAAATAAGACTGTACGTTGCATTTGACTCCATATTTGCAAAAGCCAACTATGCATTTTCTCACGAGTTAATGCATCTAACGCTCCAAATGGCTCATCTAATAGCATGAGTTCCTTTTTATGCAAGAACGTTCGAAGCAACGCAGCCCTCTGCTTCATTCCCCCTGATAAAACTCCCGGATAATGATGCTCATATCCTTCTAATCCAAACAGAGGAAAAAGAGAAAGTGCCTCTTCTTTTAGTTGTTCCGTTTGGTGTCTTGTTATCTTAGGACCTAGAAGGACATTTTCAAGTACGGTTTTCCATGGGAACAATAAATCCTTTTGCATCATATAACTGCTATGCCCACGTTGCCCTATCACATTCACTCCGTCAAATGAAATTTCTCCCTCTTCTGGAATATCAAGACCCGTAATGAGATTAAACAAGGTACTTTTGCCACAGCCACTTGGTCCAATTAACGAAACAAATTCCCCTTTTTGAAGTGACAAGTTTACTCCTTTAATGACCGGTTCCCCGTCAAAGGAATGATGGAGATTACGAATGTTGATTTCCATATTGACTACAACCTTTCATTAAGGCAAGAACGTATTTGTCATCGCTTCTTCAGTCGGTACTTCTGTTTCAATCAAACCTGCTTCAAGCATCCACTCTGAAAAATCATTCCAAATATGTTCCTCTTGAATACCCCATTTTTCTGCATCCCCTTTGTAACGTGGGCTTAACCACTCTTGTGATGCACGAATCAGTTCTTCATTTGTTTCTGGGCTAGCGGCAATTAAGATCTCCGCAGCTTCTGATGGCTGCTCAACCGCAAATTCATATCCTTTCGAGACAGCTCTTACAAACTTTTCAACTAGCTCAGGCTGCTCTTCAATCACGGCTTCACTGCTAAAAATAACAGGAGAATAATAATTAAAAACAGGATCAATATCTTTAAGGTAAATCATATTAATGTCCTCACCACGAACTTCAGCTTCAATTCCTGTCCACCCATAAAAAATCCATTGAAAATCTATGTCTCTTTTCGTATTCGCAAAAAAGTCAGCAGATCCAACAATCACATTATCTACCGAAGAAGGATCAACCCCATGCTGATTTAATACCGTATCCAAAATTGCTTCTTCTTCCGCACCACCAAATCCACCATATGTCTTTCCTTCAAAATCCTCTGGTGATGTAATGTCTTTCTCAACTGGGGAAGCAAAACCAGATGTGTGCTCCTGAATGACAGCTGCAATCGAAACAACTGGAATACCTGTTGATCTAGCAATTGTCACGCCTGTCTGAGAGCCAATCCCAAAATCAGCTTGTCCTGCTGCGACAACTGGTACGGCTCCTTCCATAGCTGGTTCGATAATCGTTAAATCAATCCCTTCCTCTTCAAAATACCCTTTTTCTTTCGCAACATAAATACCCGTATGATTTGTGTTAGGAACCCAATCTAATATAAACGTTGCTTCCATTAACTCTGTAGATTCAGCTGGTAACTCTTCCCCTGTTTCCGATTCAACCTCCGTTTCGGCCTCTCCCCCTTGACTTGACTCTTCTGCTTGGTTACAACCAACTAACATAAGCATGATAATGAAAAATAAAAATGCACTTAATTTTTTTGACATCGGACTCTCTCCTCAGACCTAATTTGTTTATTTTTTATGAGACTTATGTTTCCACGGCATCATGAGTCTGCCGAGTAGTACAACAACTAAAAATAAAAGGCAGCTTAAAAGTGAAATCAACACAATAACAACAAAGACCCTATCTGTCGCAAACGAGCTTTGAGCTTTGATTAAATAAATACCTAACCCAGAACTTGCACCGACCCACTCAGAAATTACTGCTGCCAGCACACTATATGTAGCCCCAATTCTCAACCCTGTAAATAAATAAGGTAATGCATGCGGGAACCTGACAGAAGAAAATACCTGCAGTTGCGATCCACCCATCGACCGAACAAGCCGGATCATATCGCGATCACTTGATTGCAGTCCCTCAACAACACTAACGACTACCGGAAAAAAAGTGACTAATGCAACGACAAGAACTTTAGGCAAAATCCCATAACCAAACCAAATAATGAGTAACGGCGCAATCGCAATAATAGGAATCGTTTGCGAGAATAAGAGAATCGGGTAAAAACTTTTACGTAAAAACGGTGAAAAATCTAAAATAAAAGCCATTACTAACGCAACGATAATTCCTAATAAGAAACCAAGCAGCGCTTCTTTTGTGGTCATCCAGATATGTTCCGGTAATAGATGCCACGTGTCAAATAACGTAAGAACAATCAAGCTTGGCGCTGGTAAGATCCACTTTTCAACGTCCCAAATCCAGACAGCCACTTCCCATACGACAAGAAACATAATAATGGCAATGATCGCTGGAGCCACTGAACGGATCGACTGACGCAAACGTTCCATGAAACCCTCCTTTCACAAAAAAAGTCTACACACCTTAGAGGCGTGTAGACTTTACATGTCAACATGTAATTCTAATAAACATCCCTCCGCTGGCATTACCCAGATCAGGTTTAAGGGTCGATATCTTCATCGGGATATCCTCTCAGCCAACCTCATAGCTCCCCTATTATTTTTCATAAATTTTCTAGAAAAGCTTATCACACATTTTGACTTTGTA
Source organism: Halalkalibacter flavus (assembly GCF_036663575.1). Taxonomy (NCBI): domain Bacteria; kingdom Bacillati; phylum Bacillota; class Bacilli; order Caryophanales; family Bacillaceae; genus Halalkalibacter; species Halalkalibacter flavus. Next base: position 3,678 of record NZ_JAWRVK010000076.1, on the reverse strand, counting down.
CAATATTCTGTTCTTTTAAACAACTATTTAATGCAATTACCACCCTCTAGTTAGAATAGAGCGCGATCCTTTTCCCGGACGCTTGAAGACCTCTTTCTCCTTGCTATATCACCGAACGGGCTTTCATTTGCTTTATGAAGACCCAATACCTTTCCAAGAGCAACGATCAGGTCTTCATCCCTCTTATGAAGACCAATCCCCTTTCCCAAAGAAACAATCAGGTCTTCATCTCTCTTATGAAGACCTAATCCCCTTTCCCAAAGAAACAATCAGGTCTTCATCCCTCTTATGAACACCTAATCCCCTTTCCTAACACAACAATCAGGTCTTCATCCCTCCTATGAAGACCCAATCCCCTTTCCCAGAGCACGATCAGGTCTTCATCCCTTTATGAAGACCCAATTCCCTTTCCCAGAGCAACAATCAGGTCTTCATCCCTCTTATGAACACCTAATCCCCTTTCCCATAACACCGAACAAGCCTTTCATAATGCCCAATTCTCCCAAGAAACCTGAAAAAAGAGACGAAAATCGTAACGATCTCCGCCTCAAATAATATATACCTTAATCTTTATCCCACTGTAACAAAGATTTTGCTTTTCAAAAGCCCCTTTAAGCTTAACATCCTTCATTATATCGATGAAAATGGACCTTTCTTTAAATAATGAACAAAAACCCTACTCATGACTGGATAAAGGAGTGAAAAGAAAATCATATTCCCTATCGCATGGTTTGTGTCAAATGGGAGCCCAGCTAAGTAATACGCGATAAAGCGATCGCTAATGAACAGCATATTTAACGAGATGACAAATCCATAAAAATAACCACAAAATCCTGCGTACATGATGAGAACAAGGAAAGGTATACCCCACTTCGTATGAGCTCTTCCCATCCAGCCAGAGAGAAGCCCAATCACAGACCAAGAAATGATTTGCCAAAAGGTCCATATGCCTGTTCCTAATGTCATATTCGTTAATACCGTACTGACAAAACCTAGAATGAGGCCATTGACCGGTCCCATAAACATCGCTGTGATTATAATAATGGACGTAACCGGTTGAACATTAGGAATATGAGCAAAAGCCATTCGGCCTACCACACAAAGAGCACTGAGCATGGCTAGCAACGTAATTCGGCGAATTGACATGCCTATTCAATCGAAGCGTAATGAAAATGAATCAAGTCTCCATGTTCAATTTCGTATTCAGCTGCCCCTACTAATGCTTCTTCCCCGTTGATCGTATAGAGCCAATAACTTGATGTTTCATCATCTGCTTCAATTCCATTAATTCCTGAGATAAACGCTCCTTCATACGCCGTTGTAATGTCATAATGCTCATCCATTACTTCCATAAGCGTTTGTCCTTTTTCGAACGATATCGTATCCTCGCTTAGGATATTCTCAGGATCTTCTTCACTTAACACAATCGTAGCATGGGTTTCCTCAACACCCTCTGCCTCTTCTTGTGCTTCCTCAGTAGTTTCATCTTGAACCGGTTCTTCGACCGTTTCATTGTTTGCTCCACATCCCGATAATGTGAGCAAAACTGCAAATAAAATAGAAAACAAATATCTCATTCCCATTCCTCCTAAACTAGAATCAATAGTAGTTTGTCCGCGTTACTTGTAAGCATGTATTCAAGACATATAGGCTGGGGACTAGCCTTTTTGGCATCACCCTCCTACCTTAACTTGTACACTCGGTTCGACCTGCTGCATGTTTGTCAGCTTGAAAAAAGCGATAGCTCCAAGCAATGAAGTAAAAAACAAAATTGCTCCCATCGGTACCGCCGTCGCTTCGTTAATCCCAACAAGTGGGGAAACCATTGAACCGAGGAACAAGGAAAGGGTACCTAACACCGCACTCGCGCTCCCCGCACGGTGGCCTTGTTTTTGCATCGCCAAAGAGAAGGTACTCGTTGTGATCATCCCCATGGAAGTCATATAAATAAAGATCGGAATTACGAGTGTTGCCAGAGGTCCTTCAACGATGGTCATTACTAACAGGAAGAAAGTAGCACTTACCGCGATGATTACCGCAATACGTAACAAACTCCTTTCATGAACAATTCCACCTAAGCGCCCGATGGTAAAGCTCCCCAAAATAATAGCAAGCCCATTAATGCCGAACAATACGCTGAATACTTGAGGAGACACATCATAAATCCCTTGATACACAAAAGGAGTTCCAGCAACATAAGCAAAACTTCCACCATGGATGAAACCAACAGTTAATGCATACCCAATGAAAGATCGATCCTTAAACAAGCTAAGCTCCCCATTGTTCGAACTGAATGCCCAACTGTACTAGGAATTCGTTTTTCCGGGGGCAACGTCTCCTTTAATTTGAGCGCTACGACCAATACAATGAAAAGACCAATTAAGCTTAAAAAGTAAAAAATTGAACTCCAGTTGGCAAAAGGCATAAGCAAGATCGCTCCCCCCGCCATTGGTGCTGCCATCGGTGCAACTGCATTGATGACCATTAACAGCGCAAAAAATTTCGTTAACTCACGGCCGCTGAACACATCACGGACTACAGCACGTGAGATCACAACTCCCGCCGCTGCCGTAAATCCTTGTAAAAAGCGAGCTATTACTAAAATAACGATATTAGGAGCTAACGCACATAACAAGGATGAAACCGCAAATAACAAGGATGAAACCGCAAATAACAAGATGGATATCAATAACGGTTTTTTTCTCCCCTATGTATCACTAATTGGTCCGACAACGACCTGACCGGATGCAAGACCAAGTAAACATGCAGTTAAACTAAGCTGAACAAGTGAGGCACGAGCTCCTAAGTCATCCGCAATCTCAGGAAAACTTGGCAAATACATATCAATATTTAGTGGCCCTAATACCGCAAGCATCCCGAGTAAGAAAGCTAACCCTAACCGCTCTTTCCCCGTTGGATTATGTAATATAAACAAAAAGCACCTTTCCTTGAAGTTTCTGAGTCTCATAACCTATGTAATAAATTCGAATGTTACAAGTAACGTCGACTTATCAAAGTATAATACAAAAAATCCAAAGATCAAATACCAGAACTTTAAATGGACAAAGCCCTCTTCTTGACTATTACGCTTACAACATTTACCTTTAAATTGACATTAGATAATATAAGGGAGGATCCACATGACAAAAAGCACTCATTACAAAGATTACTTTCTATCACACCGCCTTGTAACAAATGAATTAGTAGAAAAGGTTAGTAAGGACGATTATGATTACAAGCCAACAGATACTTCCATGTCAGCTAAAGAACTTGTTGTTCATATGCTAACATCCTTTTATCAGTTTGTATCAGCAGCTGCAAAACAACCTCCCAAGCCACTCCATGACGAAAATGCAAATGTTGACTTATCTGAACTTGCAGAGCTGTACACTGAAGAATCTGTGAAAATTATCGAGTTATTATCTGATGAAGATCTTGACGAAATCATTGACCTAACTGCAGTTCTAGGCATCAAACTCCCTGCAGAAAAGATTCTTAATTTAGCTATAGACCACGAAATTAATCACAAAGGAAACTTATTTGTTTACGTTCGTGGAATGGGACACACTGACTTGCCAATGTTTGTAAGAAAATAACACTTACTTAAACGACCACCTGCTAAAGCAGGTGGATTTGGACATAAAATGTCTACGACTAAAGTCGTTTCTTAAGACTGAA
>NZ_JAWRVK010000075.1:0-10361 GCF_036663575.1 Halalkalibacter flavus | reverse complement strand
TTTATTTTTTGGGTTTTGCTATACGCTTCAATTGAAATTATAAATATTCATTTAGGATTAATTTCTCATCACAATGGGTGGCAAATGTGGAATTCGTTTCTATTTCTTATTTTTATGTTTATTATTTTCCCCATTCATTATAAAAACCCACTGCTAGCATGGCTTATATCGGGAACTGTTCTTATTTTAATTTTCACTCAGTTTGATTTCCCTCTTGATAAAATGAAATAACTCTTGAAGTAACGGGTGCATTCAACTAGTCTATGTAAACATGTTCTTCCACAAAACCAGCTAATAGTTTGTCAACATTTTTCACTAAAAAACATAAATTACCCATGTTATACTAAAAATGCGCATGCCAAATAACCTTCCGTTAGACTGTCTATGGAAGATTTTTCTGTATTTAGTTAGTTATAGTTTCTAAGCAACATCTTGGAAAGTAGTTTTATTTTTTAATATCGCATAGATCCAATGTAAGAGCTTATTAACACAAGCAATAACGGCGACTTTATACAATTTACCTTCACTGCGTTTCTTATCGTAAAATTCCCTTAATCTCTTATTTCTAGGGATTATCTCATCACTGGTTTTCTTTTTACGAGCGTCACGTATTCCAGCACGAACAGCCATATACAAGGCATGCCGTAGTCTACTAGAACCACGTTTTGTAATTAGCACGAGGGTGGCTTTAAATTTACCAGATTCAAATACCTCTGGATCAACCCCAGCGAATGCGACAAGCTTTTTAGGGTGATTAAACCGGTCTATCTCACCAATTTCGGAAATAATCGTTGCCGCGATTTTTTCACCAATGCCAGGGATAGATTGGATAATCTTATATTCTTCAATTTCTTTAGCGAGAGTATCTATCTCTTTCTCTAACGTTGATAGATGCTCTTTGTATTGAAGAAGCATATTAATATACATTTTCATACTCAACAAATGACTTTGGTACAAGGTCTTTTGAAATGGGTTGCGAGCTGCCGCAATCTTAAGTTTTTGTACCTTTTCTTTTACCCATTTTTTATATAACTCTTTTATCCCATTAGCCAAATCATCCTCACTAGCAGCTAAGATATCATCTGATGTAGGATATTTTTGCAAAGTAAGCAAAGATCCTACAGAGTATAACTCACCAAAAACTCCTTTATATTCAGGAAATACTTGATCTAACACTGCTTGAAATTGTAACTTGGTTTGTACATATATCTCTGTTATACTCGTATGTTGCCTTGTGAGATTACGGAGGTTTAAAAGTCGTATTCCACGTTTTTTATAGGGTTCTAACTCCTCTTTATAGTAAAGCTCACAGAGGCGATAAGCATCAATGGCATCTGTTTTCACTTTTCGTAAACTTGAACTTTTGGCCCTATGAGAAATCAATGGATTGACGATTATTAATAAATAATTCCGTTCCTCCAAATACTGAACAACTGGAGTATGATAATGCCCTGTAGATTCCAATACAACCGGAGGTTGCTGACCGGTCAACTCCTTTATTTCCTTAAGAAACTCAAGTAATAAACCTAAACCTTCGAGATCATGCCTTATGCAAAAGCTTTTACGATAAGGTTTACCTTTATCTAAAAAACCTTGAACTTCACTTTCCCCTTTTGAAACATCCAGACCAACGACTGGATTCATTCTAAATCTCCTCCTCCAAAAATAAGATTGCCGGTTACCTCTAATTCCTTCTTGTAGTATCATAGCTTCGCTTGTTATGCGAGATCATAGTCCCAACCAGCCTCAAACATGTTTCTACAAGTAGGGGGTGAACTGTTTTGCGGACGGGCCCTACGGGCGCGAACGTTCTACCCCGGCTACCGTAATCATATATCGATATAAAAATAGGTCAACCAGAAATAACTGGCTGACCTTATAATACGATCGGGCGCGATTGTGAAGAAACATTTAGATTTTAAACAACTTTATTGTTGTTTATTTTGAGAAAAAGAGGATTAGATGAAGAAAGTTAAACACTATATTTTCAACACCTCCATTATCGAACGGTGTTTTGTGTGTGGGGGTATTAAAATGAAATGACTTTATTGTAACTTATTTACATTCTTTTTGGTTCGTATTATGATAATAGTGAGTGATTACTCACTATTATAAATGGAGGAGATGACATGATGCCTAACCAAGAAATGATCGTTTCCACTAAGAATGTTTCTAAGATATTTGGCAAACAGCATGTTTTAAAAAATATTAGCCTCGATATTTTTAGCGGAGAAATTTTCGGTTTTCTCGGCCCTTCCGGAGCAGGAAAGACTACATTAGTAAAACAATTAGTAGGACTCGAGCTGCCTTCAGAAGGAGAAATTTATGTGTTTAATGAAAAAATGCCCTCCTTGCCAATGATTGAAAAAATCGGTTATATGGCACAATCGGACGCTTTATATGAAGAACTGTCCGCAAAAGAAAACTTGGAATTTTTCGCTTCCTTGTACGGCTTGAAAAAAAAGCACCGGCAAGCGAGAATACGTGAAGTCATGGAGATCGTCGAGCTAACCGATCATCTCAATAAGTTAGTATCCAACTATTCTGGAGGGATGAAGCGCCGTTTGTCATTAGCGATTGCCCTCTTGCATGAACCGAAGCTGCTCATCCTCGACGAGCCGACGGTTGGGATCGATCCTGTTTTGCGGCAAAGCATTTGGAATGCATTCTATGAGCTGAAGAAAAAAGGCACGGCGTTCATTGTCACAACCCACGTGATGGATGAAGCTGAAAAATGCGACCGGCTCGCGATGATACGCGGCGGCCAATTAATTGCTGTCGGAACCCCTGAAGAATTAAAGAACAACACTCATTCAGCCACTATCGAAGAAGCCTTTCTCTTTTACGGAGGTGCAAAGCATGAGAATTTTAGCGTTAGTAATTAGAATCCTGCGGCAGTTTATTAGAGATAAACGAACGATGGGTCTAATGATTTTTGCTCCCATCTTAGTTCTTACTTTGATGCATTTAGTTTTTAACGGCGGCAGCTATGTGCCAAAGGTTGGACTCGTCAATATCCCAGAACCGATAAATAATCATTTGTACTTAGAAAATGCTAAACTTACAGACTATGACGACGAAACACTCGCAAAAGCGGCTCTTACAAAAAAAGAAATCGATGGCTACATTTTGTTCGAACATCAAGCTCCATCCATTGTGCTGGAAGGCAGCGATCCAAGTGTGAACCAAGCGACGATGCAATGGGTGCAGGAAGCATTTAAACCGTTAGTGAAAAACGGCGTTCAACAAGAGCTGAACATTGAATTTTTGCACGGTTCCGTTGATATGGGACAGTTTGATTATTTTGGGCCAGTGCTGCTCGGATTTTTTATCTTCTTCTTTGTCTTTTTGATTGCAGGTGTGTCATTTTTACGGGAGAGAACGACCGGCACATTGGAAAGACTCCTATCAAGCCCGCTGCGCCGTTGGGAAATTGTGGCTGGTTATATTCTTGGCTTTGGTATCTTCACGATGCTGCAAGCGACGATTATTGCAGCCTACGCCATTTTTGTTCTTAATATGCTGATGGAAGGGGCATTTGGTTATGTTCTGTTAATTACCTTGCTTTTAGCTCTATGTGCATTAACATTGGGCATTTTCTTGTCATCCTTTGCCAATAATGAGCTGCAAATGCAGCAGTTTATTCCTATTATCGTCATACCGCAAGTATTTTTCTCAGGTCTTTTTAACTTAGAAACGATTTCTGAATGGTTAAGCTGGATCGGCCCTTTTACTCCGTTGTATTATGCAGCAAATGCTCTTCGCGACATTATGGTCAGAGGTTACGGCTGGAGTGAAATATACCCTGATTTACTCGTTCTTACCTGCTTTTCATTACTGTTCCTAACTTTAAATATATTCGCATTAAAAAAATATCGAAAAATTTAACAGCAGCCCATTTTTTTCAATTCTCGTTCCATCCTTTATAATGGAAGGAAAGAACTTTCGATTTGAGGGAGAAAAAATGTCAGATCAAGATTTTATGAAAGAAATTTTATTTAAGGAAGAAGAATTAACAGAAAAACAAAAACAAATTATCATAGCTGCCATCGAATCCTTTTCAAGAAAGGGCTATGCGGCGACATCCACGAATGAAATCGCCAAAAAAGCAGGTGTTGCAGAAGGAACGATTTTCCGCCATTATAAAACGAAAAAAGACTTATTGCTGTCGATAGTGACTCCGGTGATGTCAAAGCTGATAGGACCTTTTATCGTTAAAGACTTATATAAAGTGATCGATCAACACTATGAAAAATATGAAGATTTTATTAAAGCTATGATTATTAACCGAAGGGATTTTTTAATTAAGAACTTGCCGATTCTTAAAATCCTCGTTCAAGAAATCCCGTTTCATCCCGAGCTACGAGAACAGTTCATCGAACATGTTGCAAAAAAAGTCTTTGAGCGAATGACTAAGCTTGTTGAGTATTATCAGGAAAAGGGGCAGATTATCGAAATGCCCGCCTCCAGCGTTATTCGTTTTACCGCTTCAAGTGCTATGGGCTACCTGCTTGCCCGATATGTTTTCTTCCCTGACGGAAAATGGGATGATGAAGCGGAAATTGAACGGACCATTCAATTTATCATGCATGGATTGTCCGCCAATAAACAAAACGATTACTAAAAAAACGGGTTGATTTGATGTAGAAAAATTGTATGAACAACATAATGAACAGACCTAATTGACGTCAATGCTCGAATGAAAATAAATACTATAGATTTAACAAAACTCACCGTGTGAAACAACTAAGGGGCTTACTAATAAACAGCATAAATATTGACGTATTAATGGGCATACGTCTTTTTTATTTTGAATTATTGTGGATTTAAAATAAAGTCGTGATGTTATAAAAAGTCGAGATGTTCTACCCTTTGGATATGGTTTTTTCTAAAGGGGTGTTTTTTATAGTGAAAAGGAAAAGAACATCTGAAGTGAAAGGTGGACTAAGGAACTGTTGAGTGACAATAGAGTTGTTCCGTTAAAGGGCCATTTCCGGAATAAGGATCTGCGCCTTTTTTTGCATGAAAAGGGCCGTATTCTTGAACAACACCTTTCAAGGGAATTGGATATTTATGTTAAAATATATAAGTGATTGTGAAGGTTACTACTTAACGTCGGGTAGTTACAACTTTTTTGAAATTGGGTATGAATGGGGGAGTTTATGAAAATACTAAACAAATTGCCAAAAAGTAACCCAAGTTTACATTCGGACCTAATTAAAAATGGATGGGTTCCAATGAAAGAACCTAAGACTTTAATAAGCGCTATTTTGTTATCTGTCCCTTTAATCGTTGTTAATGCAATCATCTCTATCGGGGTAATAAATGTCTTTTCCACTATTTCTTTGAGCGATTTTGGACTGACATCTGATTCAATATCAATAACAATTAACTTAGGCATTATTTTTTGGCTAGTCTTACTTTTAATACTTCATGAATTACTTCATTTGATTTTCATTCCGAATTTTATTAAATCAGAAAAAACATTTGTAGGATTTACTCTATTCGGGGGTTTTGTGATAACCGAAGAAGAGGTTTCAAAATCAAGATATATCTTCATTACAATTGCTCCTTTCATGATTATTTCCATCATTTTACCACTAGTATTAAGTGTGTTTGGACTATTAACAACGACATTGAAATTTTTGATAATACTAAACTCAATGGCATCATCAGTTGATATACTTAATCTCCTTCTTATAATTAAGCAGGTACCGAAAAATGCAACTCTAAAAGGTAATGGACCGGACACTTATTGGAAAAACACACAATTGAACGAAAAGTGTAAATATAACGAAAGTAACTTATTTAATTAAAGGGAGCTTTTCTACAATATCTGTGCAACATAATTAGGTTAGAACGATCTTCCGTAATCGGACGCTTTTCTGAAATAAGGAAAGCGTCTTTCTTCATGAAAAGGGCCAGATAATTGAATAACACTTGGCAAATTAAATTGGATATTTATGTTAAAATAATTAGAGATTGTGAAGGATTGCACTTAAAGTAACGAGGTAGGTTAATTTAATAAAAAAAACAAAACTGAGTGTAAAGATATCTTTACACTCAGTTTTGTTTTTTATATAATAACTGTAAAGATATCTTTACTCAGATTGGAGGATTATTAATGAAAGTGATAAATCATATTCGTGATATTCGATTAAAAAAAGGGATAACACAAGTAAAGATGGCTGAAGATTTACAAATCACACGACAAACTGTAAACGCCATTGAGAAAAATAAATATAATCCCAGTCTGGAATTAGCTTTAAAATTAATAGAATATTTTAATGTCCCTATTGAGGAGTTGTTTTATTTAGAAAAGGAGGAGAATTTATGAAAAATAGGACTTTGTTTATATTAGTTATGATTTTTATTGTTGGATGTATATTATTTGGAGGATTTTTAGGTATATATATTATTGGTGATGAAACTGGGGGATACAACTATGACTTGGCTATTCCTATGATTGTTGGAACACTCTCAGGTATTTTACTTTATGTACTTTTTTCTAAGTGGAGTAAACGAAGAAATGGTAACGTTCCAGATTTTGATGAACGAAGTATAATACTTATGAAGCGTTATTTGATGATTGTACTATATGTTCTACTTATTGGTAGTGGTGCTACTTTACTAATCTTATATTCAATGGGGGTTTATTTAATTGAGACAGGAATGTTGATTGTATGCTTAATGACATTCTACATCATAATTGGAGTTGGAGCTTTTATAACTAAGCAATTATAATAGAGTTCATTATCAATCTGGAAAACCATTAATGTTTAATATGAATATGTGAAACATCTCACTTAAACTAAAGGGAGCAATCCTTGAATAAGCAGGGATTGCTCTTTTTCTTATTGAAGTAAAGAGCAGGTTAGCAAAAAGGATATTGGTGAAACGTTTCTAAAAATTAAACGTCTAACAAATGATTGGAGGGATAAAAGTGAAATATGAGAAGTTATTATTTTTATTATTATCATATCTTTTATTAACAGTTACAGCTTGCTCAGATGAAACCAAAATTGATGTTACACCTGTAGTGGAAAACGAAGAAATGAAAATAGTAGTTCAAAAACGTATTGAATACCAAAATGATTACGAAAATTTTAGAGAAATTACTCAAAAAGAACAAGTGCAAAAAGTTAAAGAAATTATTAACGATGCAATTTGGGAAAACGTTGAAGTTGAAATGGCTGAACCTCCACATTATAAATTTAGGTTTCGTAATCCAAATCCGGAAGAAGCAGGTCTCTACGATGTTTGGATAAGTCCTAAAAATGATAAATTAGAAATTGTTAGTAGGAATAAAGGTTACACACACTAACAAAAGAAAATTCAAGCCTCTTGTTTGAAATTTTGACTGGAGAAACATTGTCTGAGTTGAAATGATTATTAAACAAACGGGCGCTTTTCTGAAATAAGGAAAGCGTCTTTCTTCATGAAAAGGGCCATTTTCTTGAGAAAAAAAGGGATTATTTGTAAGTAAATCGAAGTTAATTCAGAAGGTGTTATTTAGTTTAGCATTGGGACGTTACTCAACATTATAAAGGAAGAAAATTATAAAGAAAGTGGGAGATCTATTGGATACAAAAGAGATATTGAAGCAGTTCGAACAGGTGGCTACATACTATATTGAAGAATTAAGTAAATATTCGCTAGATGAGTTTACGAGAAAGCCTTCTGAGGATGAATGGTCATTAGGACAAATGTACAATCATTTAATAAAGGGCACTCATTATCTTCATTTAAAAGCTATTGAGCAATGTGCTAATGGCACTGCTTACGATGGCGGTAAAAAAACAGAAATAGGCGAATCGATTTTCAAAGAAGGAACGTTTCCTCCAATCAGAGTAAAAGGTCCGGATACACCCGATTTCACACCGCCAAATCCTACGGGAAAAGAAGAGGTAAAGGAAGGACTGCTTCAAATCATTGAGAAAATGCGAGAGATAGAAAGAAAGCTCTCTGACATTCCAGTCAGCCAGAAAGTTCAGCACCGGAGAATGGGATATTTAAATGCAGAGGATTATTTTCAGCTAATCGAAATGCATTTCCGGCACCACTTACGGCAAAAAGAGCGTATCGATCAGTTTCTTTAAAAAGTAAGTAAGTAATTTATCTTTATTGTTGAAGCAATTAATAGAAGTTATTCAGTTATTTCATTATGGGCGCTTTTCTGAAATAGGAAAGCGTCTTTCTTCAAGAAAAGGGCCATATTGTGGAGGAACGTTATCACGTACTCATGTAAAAAAGTAATTGAGAATATGCAGGTTTAGCATTATTAGATACAACAATAATTATAGCAATGATAAACTGGTCATAATATTCTTAGGGAGATGTATATGAAAAAATTTTGGAGAGTGCTAGGTTCTTTTATTATCTCTTTATTCGCAATTTTACTTAGTCTAATATCCAATACTGATCTTGTTAGTGGTGGACGTACAGGCTTAAAAACAGAGAAAATCGAAAAGAATATAGAAAAATTAAAACAGTTCTCATGGTTTGAAGAATTGTATGAAAACGAACAACATCATCGCTCTTTTTTTGTAAGCCTAAAAGTCAGAAAATATTTAGAAAGTTCTATTCGTGTATACCGACTTAAAAGGAGTAAGAGGGAACAGGAAAAGTTTATTCATTTATTAGAAGAAGTAGCTGAACTTCGTATAAAGAAAAAGTAGAATAGTTTATTCCACGATCGGGCGCGATTGTCTAACAACATGAATCTGTTTTTGTAGACAGTTTCCTCGGAACTACCTCTCTACTTTGTTTTCATATACACAAAGTAGGGAACCTTATTTCTTCTGATATTTTTTCATTTTAGTCTTGATTTAACCGCCACATGTGAAAGTATTTCCAGTAAACAAAAAGCTACTTACGTTGGCTGGAAGGCTTTACACATGGCCCCTCATTCCTCGAACCGTTTCCGCACCCCTTACAACGAAAATAAGCGGTCTTGTTATTCATTCTGACCAGAATAACAAGATCGCTTATAATATTTTATTACTCATTAATTTTACGAATCTTTTCATTGTTACAAGAAGGTGATTTTTTAAAAGTACTTAACCTGTTTCATTTTCCATTAGATACGTCACTACTAGAGCTATTCCAATCAATTGCTACCGATCTACAGGAGAAAAAAACAAGTGAAACAGCTGCAGTCTCGGCTTTATTTCATATGCCAACACAGCAGAATAGCAATACATAGAACAACAGCAAACGAGCGAGAATACAGACGACTTATACGGACTGGGTAAACGAAATAGCATAGAGCGTAGTATGTTCATTTCTTGACAAGGTAGACTATTTATCATGTGTTCTTTATGTATTTTTTACGCTGCGATCTAGCTGTGTACGCTCTAACGCATATGGTTAAGTAATGTATAGGGAATGTTTGGTACTGGAAGAGATAGAAGAAGCATTTTCTTGCGGCTTTTTGGAAGCTTTAACGTAGTTAATGTGTAAGACTTGATACTCAAGCGTAGTTAACTTGCGGTTTAATCGTGATTCTAGGTAAGCTATGAATTCTTCAAACATTATAACCCCTCCTTTTTACCTATAATAGCTTAAAAACGACATAGTTTAACAATATTCGTTTGATTATCTAACATAGTTTGTGATGAGAACGCAAGAAGGAAAGGCTATTGCTAAGCGGCGAGAGGATTTTCGAGAAGGAAGACCAAATAAGTGCAGTAAAAAACAGATTGAGCACGCGCTAGGATTGTTAGCAACCAATTCCTATAAGCAAGTAGAAGAGATCACAGGTATTAGTAAAAGTACGTTGATACGGGCAAAAAGAAAGCAAACGAATAATTAGTAATTGTAATTAAAGCTTTTCTTCTAAGAATTTTTAATATGTTCCTTATTATATAGAAGAAGACTTACCTTATTTTATCCAAGATATTTGTTGTTATCCAAAAGAAGTTATGATAGATTATTAAAGATGACAAAAATATCCATTAAAATATAGTTGCGCAGAATTATTATTTGTACTATATTAATTGTCGCTGATAACGACACAAAAAAACATTCTCTCAAGAAAATTAAAAAAATATTTGCATAAAAACGAACAGTGTGCTATATTATTAATTGTCGCTAAAACAGACACAAAATAATTTAACAAGCAACTAAAACACTTTTTAAAAAATAGTTGCACAGAATTATTTAGTGTGATACAATAGTTTTTGTCGCTGATAAATGAGTGACCAAATGAGTTCTTTGAAAACTGAACAAAAGCCAAGCGAATTAAAAGAGATTATATATCTCGTCAATGTTTTATTTTGAGCTTAATCAAACACTTTTATGGAGAGTTTGATCCTGGCTCAGGACGAACGCTGGCGGCGTGCCTAATACATGCAAGTCGA
>NZ_JAWRVK010000074.1:0-10684 GCF_036663575.1 Halalkalibacter flavus | reverse complement strand
GTCAAGCCACCTGAGTCTACTTGATAATTGGTAAGAAAGTTAACTTTTTTGTGTCCAAAATATTGACCTAGATCCAACGTGCTGTTACAGCCTTATCTAGGCTAGGCTAATAAAAAAGGAATCTTAAAACAATATTTATTTGTTTTTTCTTCTTTAATCTTGACCATGTTTACTTTTATAATTTATTTAAAAATAAAGGAAGAATGGCTAGCTCTATAAATAAAAGGCAATATTACATTCACAAAACTTCCTAAAGAGTTATTCAAAACATGTGATACCCCAAACGGCTCTGTTGAAAAAACTTATATAGAGCATTCTGTTTTAGTAACAGGATTTGATGATGATTTTATTGATTTTAATGACCCCTTGGCAAGTGTTAAGTATAGAAAAATCTCCAAACAGGATTTTGTAGAAGCCTGGATACAAATGAGAAAATAAGCAATTAACTTGTAGATTAGAGAAAACCAATAGATAAATATAATTTCATCTACATTATTAATAAACATAAAACGGAACAACTTAATATAATACAAACCAAAAAAAGGTAAATGACTTATTATCTCATTTACCTCTTTCTGTTTTCATTATTTTGACTTTACTCTTAATTGAGTTATATTTTTAGTTCTTTCTTTTTCCTTCCTCTGCCAATACGTCCCACGTTTTCCCAAAGTCTTTTGTCTCATAAATACTTTGTTTCATTGATCCGAGTACTAACTTTTGATTATCTGTTGGATAGGTACTAATATACATAATGTAATCATCGTCTACCTTAAAGTTCAGAGATGCCCATGTTTCTCCAAAGTCTTCACTCAAATACAAGCCTTCCTTTTCTCCAAAGAGATAGGCTACTAAATCTTCTGAATCAGAATCAAGAGTTTGGAAAGAACTTGCGCTAAGATTATTTTCTTTTAAATCCCACGTTTGACCACCGTCAGATGATTCATACAGTCCTGTCTCAGTTCCAGCTAATAAGTAATCAGGAGATTGCGGATGAGACGTTAATGAAAGAACCGAAGCTACAGGTCCTGGTAATCCTGTTGTATCCACCATCTCCCAATCATAACCTCCATTGTTTGACCGATATAGGTTAGAGTTGTAAACATCAATTCCATACATGATTTCTTGGTTTCCTTCATTTACGTGTAAAAGATGAAAATCAACTTCCTCATAAAGTGCAATTGGTTCCCATGTTTCCCCCGAATCATTACTAATAATGACCCCTAATGGATCAACATAGTCGGATCGAGCACCAGGATGCCCACTTGAGATCATCAAGTCCTCATCTATAATTGTATAACCCATGAAATCATGCTGATGTTCTGGCTCACCAACTAATTCCCAACTGTCTTCATTTAAATTAATTAAGCCCATATGTGTAGCTAGAAAAATACTCTCGTCATGTTGTGAGTATTCTAATCCATGAATATGCATAAACGAGTCGATCTGATTTGTGTCATTTGAGCATGCTGATATAACAAATAGAGATAGAGTAATTATACTAGCCATTAATCCTTTTTTCATTGAAATAATCCCCTTTAAATGTGTTATCTTTTGTTGAAAATTTGCTCACTTTATCGTTAAAGCCTTCTACGATAGAGCGACAACTCTTATCTTAACATGTTCTTTCTCTTTACAAATTCTTCTTTTGAGATTTCACCGGTTGCGAAACGTTCCTCCAAAATGGCATAGGGAGACTTCGCTTTACTTTCCAATCGAAACAAAAGCCTTAGTATTAAATAAATGATAATAAGCAGAGCAAGTGCAACAAATCCCATTTTTAAGATATACGACATCATTTCAGCTGAATCTCTAAACATACGATCTCCTCCTTTAAAAGCCCATAAAACCATTAAAAATATTATTTACTAAATAAGAGGTAATTCTAGTCATCCAATCAAAATACAAAAACACACCAAATACGATCATTAGAATTCCCCCAAATTTCATAATCAGATTCGTATATTTATTAATCCAGTTCATTCTCCCAATAAAGATTGTCATGATAAAGAAAGGTATTGCAAACCCAATACTATAAGCACTCATATAAAGCATCCCGGAACCCGGGTTGGTCATACTTAAAGTAATGACGGAAGCTAAGATTGGGCCAATACAAGGAGTCCACCCAGCAGCAAATGCAATGCCAATTACATAGGTGCCAATATACCCGCTAGGTTTATTGGAAAATTGGAATTGATGATTTTTCATTAGAAACGACGGCCTGATTACTCCAAGAGTTACCATTCCAAACAAAATAATAAAAATGGCTCCTAGTTGTCGAATGAGATTATTGTATTGCAAGAATAAGTCTCCTACTAATGTTGTGGACATTCCAAGCACAACAAAAATAGTAGAAAACCCTAAAATAAAGATGAACGTGTGTAACATAGCTCTTGGAGGTAGAAAGCGACCTTTTTTCTTCATCTCATCCACCGTCATCCCGGTTATATAGGATAGAAAGGCTGGATATAATGGGAGATTGCAGGGGGAAATAAAAGATAAAACCCCCGCTCCAAAAGCCAATAATATTGTTAAATCTGTCATAAATATCTCCCTTTTAAGCGTATGAATGTAATCCTGCAATGACTAAATTGATAAATAGCAAGTTAAACATGATGATCCCAAAACCAATCACTAAAAGCCATGCGGATTTCTCTCCATGCCACCCCCTTGATAGTCTTAAATGTAAATAGTCAGCATAAAAAAGAAACGTTATAAGAGCCCAAACTTCTTTTGGATCCCAACCCCAAAATCGTGTCCAAGCGATTTGGGCCCAAATCATGGCAAATATTAATCCGCCTAAAGTAAAGACTGGAAACCCAATAATAATTGATCTTATTCGTATTCAAGCTGTGCCTCCATTTCCCATTCATTTATCCAATTAAAAGTAACAGAGTAATTATTTAATGAAAACACTCCGACTGTAATTGCAATGGCTACGGCACACATAACCGAATAAATAACAGCCTCAAGCCAAAATGTTTGTTTTGAGCGCTTCCTTTGGTCAACGACACGTATGAGGTAGATTAAACCTGCAATAAATCCAACCCCAAGAATTCCTTGACCAATAGCAGTGGTTATCACATGAATATGAAGCCAGTAAGTTTGTAAGCCAGGTAATAAAGGAGTAACTTAGTTTGGGAATACTGATGCATAGGCAATGATCACAATTTCCAACAGGCATTGAGAAAATACCTAATACCGGCTTCTTATAAATAAGATAAAGAATTAGAAACGCAAAAAGAATGGTTAATCCTAAAAACGTGGTATATTCAAACATATTACTAACTGGGGCATGTCCAGCCGCAATCCAACTAGTGACAAAATACCCTAGTTGTGCTAAAAATCCTGCACACGCTAGACCAAAGCTGATCCTTCCCCACCTCTTCGTTTTATTTACTGATTTACTATTTTCATAATAGATCGTAATAGAGAAAGCAATTGTCGCGAAAATATAGATAAAAAACGCCGCGAGCAATAGATTACTACTTAGTTCGACCATATTGTAACACTCCCAAACTACTTATTTGTCTTCTGTCCTATCGACCGGCTGTTCGAGCTCTGCCTCTTTTGCCATTTCAGCCATTTCACGTTAAAAGCATACCAATTTTTATTCGTATGTCCGGCCATCATTACTTTCCCATTCTCTTCTTGTATCCAAATTCTCCGGTGAGTCCAATAGCTTCCCTGGACTAAACCGATCATAAAAATGAATCCACCTATAACTAAAATGGGTAAAGTATAGTCTTTTCGAACAATCAGCGCAGATACATGTTTTTGTCTCTAGATCAGATAACCTAATTAAATATTTTCACTTACGACTAATGGTTTGCCACATCCTCCACATAAGTCTGTTCCTTGAGGATTTTGCTGTCCACAAGAACAGCTAAGGTTATTCATTTCAATCACTCCTGCGGTTTAATACTTTCCATATACTGTGCGATCGCTTGCTCTGTCATGCCTCCTGTAATGATGTTAATGATCTCCCCATTCGCATTAATTAGAAAAGTTGTAGGAAGTGGAATGACTCCATAACGGTCTAATACTTGTTGACCTTTATCCATTGGAATTGGGAACGTTAAGTTGAGTCTTTCGACAAAGCGTTGAACGGTCAATTCAGGTTCACCTACATTTACAGCAAGGATTTCTACACCCTGCTCTTTATATATCGCATATTGGTTTTCCATATATGGCATCTCACGCTCACACGGTGGACAATATGTACCCCAGAAATTTAAAAACACTCCCTTGCCCTTGTAGTCTTCAAGTTCCACCTCATTGCCATCAAGATCTGTAAGTGCAAAATTTGGCGCTTTATCCCCTACGCGAACTGCAGCATTAGCATCCGAAAAGAAATTCGAATAGAACGTATACCCTATTGCCACTGCCATTATGAGTAAGGTCACTGTTCTGATAAATAATCGTCTAGTTTTCATAAAACTCTCCTTTCAGTCTGCAATAGTAAAGAGTATAATGAGAAATTGTGAAGGAATCATGGAGAAATACTAAATTGTAAAATCTGTCACATCCTATTCAAATAATACTCTCTTTTTTAGAGCCAAAAAAAAGAGCCTTCTCAAAAGAAGACCTATTTTAAACCCTATTCATTTTGTTTTCCCTTTTTGGTATAAACTTTATAGAAAATATAAATGGAAGCTACTAAGAAAATAGGAATAAATGTATATATACAAATTGTAATAAAGGTAAGACTGAGATGGCGATGCATTTCAGGTAGAATCCAAGTTGCTGAAATCGTTAAACAAATTATACCTAACAAAATAAAGAAAAAAATAATTAGCCATTCTAATTTATTCAATTGACTTCAACTCACTTTAATCCGATATTTTTGGAAGAATAATAGTGAATTCCGTACCTTCTCCAACAATGCTCTCCACCTCAATTGTCCCATTGTGTAACTCTACAAGCTGCTTAACAATGGATAATCCAAGACCAGTACCACCAAAAGCCCTTGATCGCGATTTTTCTACTCGATAAAAACGTTCGAATATATACGGTAATTCCTCTTCTTTCATTCCGATTCCCGTGTCGCTAATTTTAATCTTAATGTTTTCTTGACCACTAACAGAAGAGATTGTAATGGATCCTATTTTTGTATACTTTATTGCGTTTTCTACTAAATTCAAAAAAATTTGCTCCAACCTTAGAAGATCACCAAGCACTATGTCATCCTTATCAGATAGCTCACCTCGGTATTCAATTCTAATATGTTGTTCTTGTGCTTTGTATGAAGTTTTTTTAACAACAAGTTTTATTATTTCATTTATGTTCACTTTTTTAAGTTCAAGATTAAAACGGCCTTCGTCCATCTGTGCTAAGTCAAATAAATCATTGACTAAATAAGTTAATTTAGTTGCTTCATGATCAATAATTTCAAGGTATTGGTCTCTCTCTTCTTCAGTTTTCCAACGCTCTTCTCGCAATACTTTTGAGTATCCTTTTAGATAAGTCATAGGCGTGCGTAACTCATGTGATATATTGGCGAAAAACTCGCGTCTTTGATCATTTATACGTTGTAAACTAAATGCTAAATCATTAATAGCTCGTGCCAGCGTCCCTAACTCATCACCTGATTTCTGAACGATACGTGTATTATAGTTGCCTTTAGCAATTTGTCTTGCCGCTTTTTCCATACTGACTAATGGCTGAGATAATTTTTTGGAAATAAAATAAGTAAGTCCAATTCCCAAAAATAAAGCTCCAATTGCTGAAAGTTTCAGGAAATTTTGCACGTTTTTTATAGACAGTATGATACTCTCGAGTGAAGAAAAAACAATAACATGTCCCTTAGCATTATTTACATGTATATGTGAAGCTGTCGCAATATACGTTTTCCCATCAGAATCTTCAAACGAATTGGTCATATAGTGGTGTGAATCTGCAGAATGAATAAGGTCAAAAAGATACTCTGTGTCATGATGACTCATTGAAAAGTTCGATTGAGCCCAAACCTCTCCCTCATCACTAAGTGCCAGCATTTTTTGATTCGAGATTTTCGCAGCTACTTCCACAACCTCTAATCGGTTTTCAACAGTACTATCATTAATTAAGCTAGCATATTGAGAAGACAGCATATGTGTTTCTTCTTGAGCTTGACTAACATAAAATCCATAAAAAATTTGATTCATGACAAAACCTAACGGCAATATTATCGTAATTAATAACAGAAGAATCGTAAGGCCTAATTTAATATCAATTCGATTCATAAGTTATCCCATCTCTTTTTATAAAAATTTGTATCCAACACCCCATACAGTTATTATTCGATTATTTTTTAGTCCAGCAACATAAAGTTTTGATCGTATATTTTTGATATGAGAGTCTACAGTTCTTTGCGCTCCTACATAATCCTCTCCCCAGATTAAATAAAGCAAGTCGTCTCTCGTATATACTCGTTGTGGATTTAAAGCGAGCTTATATAAAAGCTCGAACTCTTTTGCTGTTAATTCAACCAATTCATTGTTCACATAGACACTTCTATTATCATAATAAATGGTTAAACCGTCTTCAAATGCTAACTTCACTTCATCTTGCTTTGCCTCAATTGTAGTTACTCTTCTAAGTAATGCTTTTACACGAGCTATTAGCTCTTCTGGCTCAAACGGTTTTGTAAGATAATCATCCGCTCCTAAATTTAACCCATCTACTCGATCGTCTAACGCTTTCCTAGCTGAAAGCATTAATATCGGAATTGTTGAGTACTCTCTCACAATTTTACACACCTCAAAACCATCTAGATCTGGCATCATAATATCTAATATAATCAAATCATATTGTTCCGGGCTATTCTGAATTTTTGTAATTGCCTCCTTACCCGTAGAAGCCTCAGAAAGCTCAAATCCCTCATCTTTCAAATAAATCGATAAAAGAGTTCGCATTTGAAACTCATCATCAACAATTAAAATAGTTTTGTTTTCAATCATATGATTAACCCCTTGTATTTAATTTGAAACTATATAGTAAAAATTATGAAAAACACGTTATGAAAGTTGGCTTAACGTATAACGAAAAAGATAGGAATCCTGCTAGTTTTTGATTTTTATTTTCACTTCAATTGAACTCGTATTATCACTTTCTCATCATTAAAGAAATCTGTTGTTTGCTCCTCATTTATCTTGGGAAATTCTTGACCATTATCTAAAATGATCTGACTTGGTAAAGCAACTGCATAATCATCCTTGTTTATCCCGTCCTCCGTAATACTTTCCAGCATTGCTGTTAAGAAAAAACCATTTTCTACTTCCTCGATTTCATCTATTATTACTTTTCTAAAATTGTTTTCATAAATATCTTGAACATCTTTAGTATCTGGTTGTTGACATCCAGCCAAAGTAATAAAAACGAATTTCAATACTGATATTATTCTCACATTACTCCTGCAATAGCCCATACATACAGGGTTAACACGTTATAAAGAAATTCAGTCTATTCAAGTTTTATTTGATTAATAATAGAAGATAAATGTGGAGAAAAGATGAAGACAAAAAATTAAGAACTTCATTTCTTCACCAAAAAACACTATTATTTCAATTTAATACACTTACTAAATTAATGAAACGTAATATTCAAAATCTAATCTACAACAAGGGTTTAGTAATTAAGAACAAAACAAACATGACTCATACGAGAGTCATGTTTGTTTATATTTTTTACAAAAATTACTCAGGTTTATTTGGGATGTTAGGATTTATTGAAAAACCAGGTTCAAAACCTTTATAACGAACTTCTGCCATCATTCCTGCATTGGCATGATGAAATTCATGGCAATGGAACATCCAAATACCTGGATTCTTTGCTTCAAATACAATTTCATATGTTTCCCCTGGTCTGACATTCAATGTATCTTTTAAGATCGGTGATCCAGAAATAGGTACTTCGTCCTTAGAAATAACATTGAAAAATTCTCCATGTAAGTGCATTGGGTGGTCAACATCTGTGTCATTTACAATTGTAAATTTCACCACGTCTCCTTCTTCAACTTCATAACTCTCATGGTCCGGAAACAATTTATCATTAATTGTAAACGTCTCACCACCATCATTTGTTCCTAGAATCATATCGAACTCTTTTGTGATATCAGGTAGATTTACATCAACTGCTTCTCCGTAGGCAGTAAAGTCAAAAAATGAAGAAATGGTTTCGGTCGTCTGAAGATCATTGCTTTCATAACCACTATAAACAATAGGTATTAAAGACTGTAAATTCTCTCTGTTCTCTTCAGCGAAAACCTGTACTCCCCATGCCCCTGGATTGTCCAGCTCTATTACAACATCATAGCGTTCAGCAGGTGCTATACGAAATGCTGTATCGTTTAACCATTCAGGTTCATTTACAGACTGGCCATCATAATTTGTGATTTTAAAAGAGTGCCCTGGAATCGAAACAACTTGAGTAAAGAGCCCTGCATTCAGAAAACGAAGTTTCATTTTATTTCCTTCTTCAACCTGAATTGACTCTATTTGCGGTGTTGCTTTTCCATTTATAATCATAGTATCATACATTTCATTCATCATTTCAGCATGACTTAACCCATTACTCCCACTACTCACATCGCCATGATCCATTTCCTCTTTTTCCATATTGCCATGGTCCATATCTCCATGATTCATGCTTCCATGGTCCATATTGCTGTGATCCATATCTCCATGATTCATGCTTCCATGATCCATATTGCTGTGATCCATATCTCCCATTCCCATAGAGGACCACTCATCAATTACGATCACTTCATCCAGATCATATGATTGCCCGTCTTTAGGCTCAACAATAAAGACACCGTAAAGACCTTTCCCAACTTGTCTAGCACCATCTTGATGGGAATGATACCAATATGTCCCCGGCACATCAGCCTGATACTCATAAGTAAATGTTTCTCCAGGCATGATTGCATTTTGTGTTACACCAGGAACACCATCCATCTCATTTGGAACCGGAAATCCGTGTAAATGAAGAGCAGTGGGTTCATCTAATGAATTGGTCACATTTACTAATACACTATCGCCTTCTTGAACTCTAATTTCTTGACCAGGTAAACTACCATTATAAGTCCATGCATCATCCATGATCTCATCATTGAACATCCAGTGAGTTTCTGTAACATTTAGGTCAAAAACTCTCTTTCCATCTTCTTCTGAAATCACTTCCTGTGTTAGTTCTTCCTGCTGAGGCTCACTATGTCCCATCGCCGAATGGTCAACTGCATCATTTGAACAGCCGGCAATAACTAATGACAATGCCAGTGCTATACCTAAACCGTATGATTTCTTCAATGTTAATTTCCCCTTTTCCAAAAATAATGTTTGATTAGCTTTCAAATATAATTCTAAAAAAAAAGTATATAGAATTTATGAAGAAATGAACTTAAACATCATTTTCATAAAAACGTCACACTTTTTCTCTGAAAAAATAAACAAAAAAGTTAAATTACGCCTATAAATTTTCCTTTTTTAGAAGGATACAATCATCATTTTTTAATAGATAAATGTGAAATACATCACCTCTACATAGGCCCAAAACTCTTGTTAATTCTGTAGGGATACGAATTGAGCCTCTATCACTAACTATCATTTTATTATCAAGAGAATTATCCGAGTATTTTTTAATGATTAGATCTTTTGAGTCACCTATTAACCCTATTGCAACCTCTTCTCCAGGTAAGATCTTCAATCTCCCCCTTATTGAACTCGGAATAGTAATGTGCTGCTTATGCTTAAGACTACACATTAATTTACTATCAACTAATTCATTAACTATTTCTTTATTGCTACTTTTTATCATTTATTAACACCTCATTTTCAATGACTATTAATAGAATAGGATTGAAATATAAAGAAAGTGTGAAGAAAGTTGCAATAATTTTGAAGGTAATTTTTGTAAAGTTCTAGCTATTATAAGTAACCAAAGAGAATTTAACTACTGCACATTAATCATACGATAACACACATCTCTTATTTGTACGGATATTGTTATCGTTAAAGAATTAATCAATTACTGATCAAACGTTAACGTTCCCATAAAATTGATTTAATCAGGCTACTAGTATAGAAAGTCATTAAGCAGACTTACATAGGATGTTAAACTCATATTCCCAATGCAAATATTAAATCAATACCTAAATTCCTAAGCCGCTACTTTTTCATCCTCAAACATGTTAGCCTCAACAAGTGTTATATCACGCCCATCCTTATTATAGTGAAATTTTGTAAAAAGTTGGTAGCAAACTAATCGCATTTTATGCTCAAAATACTTTCGACAGCCGAAAATTGTAACAATATTTGGAAATCACCTAAAAGAGGAACGCTTAAAGAGAAAGCTCACACAAGAGAATCTGACTGAATTGATCGGGGACACGCAAGCTTCTCTCGCTTTTTATGAAAATGATGAACAAGTTCCACTTCCCAATCGACTCAAACAACTATCGTCTTTGTTAAACCTCTCACCAAGTGCGCTTTTAGGACACCATGCTTCAGTTCCAGCAATCAAAAAGATTCATGGGGTGATACGCTGTTCCAACCATTGGATAAATTACAGCAAATGAGCCAGTAACAGATGTACACATCATAGAATATACCTATATACCTGATGACGGTAAATTTTAATTTCCAAACGCGTGGTCTAACTCCACCGTCTTTAGACGGTATACGCTTTTAGCCTTATACTTCGATGTCCA
>NZ_JAWRVK010000073.1:0-10968 GCF_036663575.1 Halalkalibacter flavus | reverse complement strand
AACATGTTAGCAATGGCTTCGCGCGCCGTGCGCCTTTTAAGAAGAGCACTTAAAAGGCTTAAAAGATAACGGCGGCTCCGCACATTGCTTCGATCATAAAAAAACAGGTCAAAGAGCGACCTGTTTTTTTATGATCTAGTACTTAGGTTTATGCTTACCTGACTCGATTTCATCCATGTAGTGGCATGCTGCTAGGTGACCTTCTTTCATATAATCTTCACCTTTAAGCTCTGGTGTGTCTGTTTTACACAGGTCTGTTGCGAATGGACAACGTGTGTGGAAACGACAGCCTTCTGGAGGATTAATAGGTGAAGGTACATCACCTTTTAGGATTACTCGTTCTTTCTTTTTGCCTGGTTCCGGTACAGGAATGGCTGAAAGCAATGCCTTTGTATAAGGATGTTGTGGGTTATCGAATACGGACGTTTTATCACCGATCTCAACGATGCGTCCAAGATACATAACGATAACTCGGTCAGATATATGACGAACAACACCTAAGTCATGAGAAATAAATAAATACGTTAATTTAAAATCACGTTGTAATTTCTTCAATAAGTTAATAACTTGCGCTTGAATTGAAACGTCTAGCGCTGATACTGCCTCATCACAAATAATTAATTTTGGATCAACAGATAATGCACGGGCAATACCAATACGTTGTCGTTGACCACCACTAAATTCATGTGGAAAACGGTCAATTTGGTGAGGGCCAAGACCAACTGTTTCCATAAGTTCGCGGATTTTATCAGCACGTTGTGACTTTGGAACAACATTTTGAATTTCTAACGCTTCATCTAAGATCTGACGTACAGTATGACGTGGATTAATAGAAGCATAAGGGTCTTGGAAAATGATTTGTAAATCTTTACGTTTCTTACGCATTTGTGCTTTATTTAAAGATAATAAATCATCTCCATCAAAAACAACTTCACCATCAGTCGGCTCATCAAGGCGAAGAATAGCACGCCCTGTTGTTGACTTACCACAGCCTGATTCACCTACAATACTTACCGTTTCACCTTCATATACAGTAAACGTTACACCATCAACGGCTTTAACGTGGTTAACGGTACGTCCCAGCATACCGCCTTTAATAGGGAAGTATTGTTTCAAATCTTTAACTTTCAGTAGTTCTTTTTTCATACACGTTCACCTCCGGATCGCCATCCCACTCATCCGAGTAGATCCAACAACGAATTTTGTTGCCATTTTTATCTTCTTCAAGTTCAGGAAGACGCTCCACACAAATATCACTTGCATGCGGGCAACGTGGCGAGAAACGACAGCCTACAGGCATATCAGCTGGACTTGGAACTGCTCCTTTAATAACTGATAACTCTTCGTTCTCTAAATCAATATCGTGACGCGGCAATGAATTCATTAGCCCTACAGTGTAAGGATGTCGAGGGTTACGGAATAGCTCATCGACAGAAGCATACTCTACCACTTTTCCACAATACATAACAGCTACATAGTCACATGTTTCTGCTACAACACCTAGGTCATGTGTAATCATAATGATGGACATCCCTAAGCGGTTTTGAAGATCTTTCATTAACTCTAAAATTTGCGCTTGTATCGTAACATCTAAAGCCGTTGTAGGCTCATCGGCAATCAACAATTCTGGGTTACAAGCTAAAGCCATCGCAATCATGACACGTTGACGCATTCCACCTGAAAGCTCATGTGGGTATTGATGAACACGTTTTTCAGGAGATGGAATTCCAACAAGTTTTAGCATTTCAATTGAGCGTTCAATTGATTGTTTTTTGTTAAGCTTCTCGTGAATCTGAAATGATTCACCAATTTGCTGGCCAACTGTATAAACCGGGTTTAATGAAGTCATCGGCTCTTGGAAAATCATCGATATTTCATTTCCACGGATTTTTCGCATTTGTGCTTCTGTTTTTTCAAGAAGATCTGTTCCTTTAAATAGGACTTGACCGCCCACGACTTTACCTGGGTTTTGAATTAGTCTGAGAATAGAAAGTGAAGTAATACTCTTACCAGAACCAGATTCACCAACTACTCCTAGTGTCTTTCCTTTCGGTACAGAAAAGTTGACACCATCGACAGCTTTAACCTCAAAGTTTTCCGTGAAAAACGACGTGCGGAGGTCACGAACTTCAAGAATTGTTTCATTCTTGTTATCGATCTTTGTCGCCATAAGGTTTCACACCTTTCACATATTTATATCACAATTAATTCAAGTCAATTCGTTTATTTAAGAAGCGATACGCTATATCTACAAGTAAGTTTACAGCTACGAATAATAATGAGAATACAAGAACCGTTCCTTGAACGATAGGGAAGTCACGTGCACGAATAGCATCAATAATTAAACGTCCCATTCCGTTAACAGCAAATACCATCTCAGTTAAAACGGCACCACCTAGTAATGAACCAAACTGAAGACCTACAACAGTCACAACAGGAATCATTGCATTTTTTAATGCATGGCGATAAATAACAACCTGTTCTTTCACACCTTTAGCACGAGCAGTACGGATATAATCTTGTCCAATGACTTCAAGCATACTTGAACGAGTCATACGAGCAATAATTGCAGCCCCCGCCGTTCCTAATGTGATAACTGGTAAAACAATTTGTTGCCATGAACCCCAACCAGAGGCGGCAAACCAACCTGTGTTAATTGGTCCTATATCAAAACCAATTGCAAACCATTGGATTAACATAAGTCCAAGCCAGAAGTTTGGCATCGATAAGCCAAATAATGCAACAATCATAATAGCAACATCAGTAAACGTGTAATGCTTTGTTGCGGAGATGACTCCAGCAATTAAACCGATAAAAACACTTAAAATCGTACTGTATATAGCAAGTTCAACGGTTACCCAAAACCGACCAGAGATTTCTTGAGCAACTGGACGACCACTACGGATCGAGTTTCCAAGGTCACCTTGTACGGCACCTGAAACATATTTTGCATATTGAACAGGGATTGCTTCGTTTAGGCCAAGTCTCTCACGCATTTGTTCAATCTGAGCTGGAGAAGCACTTTCACCTGCCATAATTTGAGCTGGGTCACCAGGAATGAGGTGCATCAAGCTAAATGTTAAAATCGTAACACCTATTAAAACCGGAATCGTCTGAACAAGACGACGTATGATAAAAGTAAACATGTTTTCGCACCTCTTTTCTAGTTTTTCATTTTAGGATCTAACGCATCTCGCAAGCCATCACCAAATATATTGAAGGCTAGTACAACAATAACAATTGCGATACCAGGGAAGAATGCAACATGAGGCGCATCCCACATGTAATTACGTCCACCACTTAACATAGCTCCCCATTCCGGAGTAGGTGGTTGCGCACCCATCCCAAGGAACGAAAGTCCACTTGCTGTTAAGATCGATGTTGCAATACTTAATGTACCTTGAACGATTAATGGAGAAGTTACATTAGGCAAGATGTGTTTAAAAATAATCCTTGCATCACTTGCACCTAGTGCTCTCATCGCATCAATATATTCTAATTTACGAACGGCAAGCGTTGATCCACGTACGATACGTGCAAAAACAGGGATAGAGAAAATACCAACAGCAATTATAACGTTGTTTAAACTTCCACCTAATACACTAACGATAGCTAACGCAAGTAAGATACCTGGGAAAGCAAGTAAGATATCCATCACACGCATGATGACAGTGTCCACCATTCTTCCGTAATAACCAGAAATGATTCCTAAGAACACACCTATAGTTGCTCCGATCAAAACAGAGAAAAATCCTACATATAAAGTAATCGACATTCCATGAATAATACGGCTGAAAATGTCACGACCATGGTGGTCTGTTCCAAACCAATGTTCAGAAGAAGGACTAGCTAGTTTATTAACATGGTTTTGGACGTTCGGTTCATACGGTGTAAAAGAAGGTCCAATGACCGCTACTAATATAAAGAAGATAATGAGAATGCCACCGACCATAGCTGCTTTGTTTTTACGTAGTTTTTTGTAAAAACTTTTCCATCTTTGAGCAGTAGGGCTAGGAGGTCGACTTGATGTTTCAGCGTTTTTCATAGTTTGTTCGCTCATAACATACACCCTTTCCTTTTTTATTGATTTTATATCTCCATCTTGTAACGAAGTCTGGAAATTTGACCTCGTTCAACAAGATAAATACTATTTCACAAATTCTAATTATAACATGCTGAGCGGTATTTACAACGAGAATGTTATTATTTTAATATAATGATATGTCGGATGTTGCAAACGCTGTCGTTTTTTTTGGAATTCATTTAGTGTTGGTATTATCAGAAAAATTTAATTTTGACGAACAGTCTGTCAAGTTTTCTAGCAAAGTAATTTTCAGAAAAAAGGACTTGTATTCTTTATTTTCTTGATATATAGTAATATTGGTTTGAGAACAAAGACTAATAAACAAAATAGGGGGTATTTTTTGATGAAAATGTCAAAAAATTCGTTTTTCTTTTTGGCTCTTTTATTAGCGTTCAGTGTATTTATCGCTGCATGTGCAAATGAGCCAGATGCAACTCCTACTCCTGCTGAAGGAGAAGATGCTGCAGAAGGTACTACTGAAGGCGGAGAAGGTGGCGACTTAGTTATTGCTAACCTTTCTGATGCTGTTGCGCTTGACCCGCACGGTTCAAACGACACTCCATCGAGTAATGTTGCTCAAAATATTTATGAAGCACTTGTAGAGCAAGATGAAAACATGGAACTTCAACCTGGTCTAGCTGAAAGCTGGGAAATGGTTGATGACCTTACTTGGGAATTCTACCTTCGTGAAGATGTTAAATTCCATGATGGTTCTGACTTTAACGCTGACGTTGTAAAAGCTAATTTAGATCGTATCCTTGATCCTGAAGTCGCTTCTCCACGTCAATTCATCTTTAATATGATTACAGATGTTGAAGTTGTAGATGAGCATACTGTTCGTATTACGACTGAGTTTCCTTTCGCTCCACTTCCTGCACACCTTGCGCATAACGGTGGTGGAATGATTTCTGGTGATTTAATTGCTGAAGACTATGAAGCAATGGAAGCTGGTGCTGAGCCAGGAAGTAAAATTAGTGAAAATCCTGTTGGTACAGGATATTTCAAGTTTGATTCTTGGACTCCTGGAACTGAAATTAAATTAGTGCGTAACGAAGATTACTGGGGCGAGAATGCTAAGCTTGATTCTGTTACATTCAAAGTTGTTCCTGAAGATTTAACTCGTATTGCTGAACTTGAAACTGGTGCAGCGCATATTTCTGATCCACTAAGCCCTTCTGATGTTTCTCGTGTAGAAGGTACTGATGGTATTCACGTTAACCGTCAGCCAAGTGTTTCTTTATCTTATATTGGTTTCAATGTTGAAAAAGAACCGTTTGATAACCCGTTAGTTCGTCAAGCGATCTCTAAGGCTATCAATAAAGATGCGATCATCGAAGGGATTTACGACGGTGCTGGTATCCCAGCTATTGGTCCGTTAGCTCCGGATGTATTTGGTTATGATGAGACTGTTTCTGGTCTAGAATATAATGTAGAAGAAGCCCAAGCTCTATTAGCTGAAGCTGGTTATGAAGATGGTTTCTCAACTACTCTTTGGACAAACGATAACCGTGAGCGTATTGACGCTGCTACTTTTGTTCAAGCTGAGTTAGAAAAAATCGGTATCGATGTTAGCATCGAAGTTGTTGAGTGGGGTGCTTACCTAGAGAACACTGCAAATGGCGAGCATGACATGTTCGTTCTTGGTTGGTCTACTGTAACAGGTGATGCTGACTATGGTATGTATGCGTTATTCCACTCTGATAACCATGGTGAGCCTGGAAACCGTACGTTCTTAAGCAATCCTGAACTTGATGAGCTTTTAGATCAAGCTCGTCAAAAACCAGATCCAGATGAGCGTGCGGCTCTTTATAAAGATGCACAAGAGATCCTTGTTGAAGAAGCTCCAATGCTTTACATCCATCACCAACAATTCCTTTTAGGTGTTAGTGATAATGTACAAGGCTTATGGCAGCACCCAACTGGAATTCTTATGCTTCAAGATGTAACATTACAATAGTAGGGAAACAGCTTACTCGAAAGAGTGAGCTGTTTTTTGAAAAAAATACTTGTTTTTATCTTATGTGTTGTTTATAATGAATTTTGTCAGTAACGTGGAGGAATACCCAAGTCCGGCTGAAGGGATCGGTCTTGAAAACCGACAGGCGGGTTAAACCGCGCGGGGGTTCGAATCCCTCTTCCTCCGCCATACATAAAAATGATACACTACCAGTAATGGTAGTGTTTTTTATTTCTATATGTGTTTACATTGTCGTTGAGTGGAGTGAATACAGTTGAGTGTGGATGATAAGTGGATGGAAGTTGCGTTAGAGGAAGCGAGAAAAGCTGAGGCAATTGGAGAGGTGCCTATTGGTGCTGTTCTTGTTAAGGATGGAGAGTTGATTGCAGCTGCTCATAATCGAAGGGAAATCGATCAACAAGCTTTGGCGCATGCTGAACTCGCTGTTATAAAGGAAGCTTGTCGGAATTTAGAAAGTTGGCGTTTGCTTGATTGTACTCTTTATGTCACGTTAGAACCTTGTCCGATGTGTGCAGGAGCCATTGTTCAATCGCGTATAAAGAAAGTAGTATTTGGGGCTCCTGACCCAAAAGCTGGTTGCGCTGGAACGTTGATGAATCTTTTAGATGAACCTAGGTTTAACCATCAAACAGAAGTTGTTTCTGGTTGTCTTGAAAAAGAGTGTAGTACAATCCTTACAGATTTCTTTCGGGCTTTGCGTCAAAGAAAGAAGTCGTTGAAATAAGGAATTTTAGTTTCCAGTTTGTTACGGTTGCATTTTTAGGTCAAACCATCTATACTAGGAAATGCGTCGGTAAGACGTACTAACAATGTTATTAATTTTGCCGTGCTAGGTGGGGAGGTAGCGGTGCCCTGTACTCGCAATCCGCTGTAGCGAGGCTGAATCCCCTCTCGAGGTTTTGTCACCGCAGGGTCTGACCTAAGTAAGTGGTGTTGACGCTTGGGTTCCACGCAACGGAAACCCATGAACCCTGTCAGGTCCGGAAGGAAGCAGCAGTAAGTGGCCCCTTCCGTGTGCCGTGGAGTCGCCTGGGCCGAGCTAACTGCTTAGGTAACGCCTGTGGTGGCATTATCAACAGAGGGTGCACGGTATCAATTTTTATAAAAAAGCAACTACATAATTGTAGTTGCTTTTTTTATTTCGGTAAAAGCGTTAAAACGGGAAATGATAAATTATTTCCGGGGGTCAGACCCCTTCTGTAATTACCATGTATTACTTTAAAAAATGATGTTCAATCGCTATAATAGAAGAGAGTTTAAAAAGAGGAGGAAGTGGGAGTGGGTTATCAAGCGCTGTATCGTGTTTGGAGACCGCAACAATTGAAAGATGTTGTTGGACAAGAACACATAACGAAAACGTTACAAAATGCATTATTACAACAAAAATTATCCCACGCTTATTTGTTCTCTGGTCCACGCGGTACAGGTAAGACAAGTGCGGCTAAAATCATTGCTAAGGCAATCAACTGTGAAAAGGCTCCAGTTGCCGAACCTTGTAATGAGTGTTCAGCCTGTAGAGGCATTACTTCTGGTGCAATTGTTGATGTCATTGAAATTGATGCGGCCTCCAACAATGGTGTAGATGAAATTCGAGACATTCGAGACAAAGTGAAATTTGCACCGAGTGAAGTTCGTTATAAGGTGTATATTATAGATGAAGTACATATGTTGTCTACTGGTGCCTTTAATGCTTTATTGAAAACACTGGAAGAGCCGCCTGGGCATGTGCTTTTTATTTTGGCCACAACAGAACCTCACAAAATACCACTCACCATTATTTCTAGATGTCAACGTTTTGATTTTAAGCGAATTACAAACCAAGCGATTGTATCTAGAATGCAATTTATTCTTGGGCATGATTCTATTGCAGCTGATGAAGACGCCCTCTTTATGATTGCAAGAGCTGCAGAAGGTGGTATGCGAGATGCCTTGAGTTTATTAGACCAAGCCATTTCGTTTGCGGACGAGAGTCTTCACTTAGATGATGTACTAGCTGTTACTGGTGCTGTATCTCAACAAGCTTTAACTAACGTAGTTTCTTCAATAGAAGAAGGAGATACCTTAGCCGCTCTGAGTCAATTAGAGCAGCTGTTACAGGATGGAAAAGATCCTAATCGTTTTGTAGAGGATTTAATCTATTATTTTCGCGATTTACTCCTTTTCAAAAATGCCCCAAAGGCAGGAGATCTGTTAGAACGAGCAAAGGTGGATGACTATTTTAAGGAGTTGTCCGATAAATTCGATGTTCATTGGTTGTATCAGGCTATTGAATCTTTAAATGCCAGTCAGCAAGAAATGAAGTGGTCTGCACATCCGAAAATCTTTTTAGAACTCGCCTTACTAAAGCTGGTCAATCAAAAGAAAAGTGAGGTTACCACAACGAGTTCGATATCCTCGAGTGAGGTAGAGGAATTAAAAAGCAAGATTGTCTTACTTGAGAAGAGGCTAGAAAATGTACAACCTGGCCAAGTTGTTTCGCAAACTGAAGGGAGTCAAGCGCCTAAGCAGCGGAGGGTTAAAAAGGTGCCTGCGCAAGCTCGAAATGGGGCAGCAAGGGTGAAAGAAACGTTAAAAGACGCTGATAAGCGCCACTTACAAGTTGTTACTTCTAGGTGGGGAGATGTAATGGAACGGATAAAAGTAAAGAGTGTTCCTGCACATGCTTGGCTAAGTGATTGTAAGCCAGTCGCCTCTTCTGCATCTACAGTTGTCTTAGCGTTTCAAAATGAAATGCATCGTGATATGATGGATACAAAGTTTCGAGAGGTATTAGAAGCTATTATTCAGGAAACTTTGAGTGGGCAGTCAACTTTTGCGACTCTTCTTCATGCGCACTGGGAACAAGTAAAAGAGGATTATGTAGCCAAACAAAAGGGTTCTACTAAAGAATCGGATGTCAGTGACTCTTTAGTAGATGAAGCTGTAAAGCTAGTTGGTGAGGATTTAATTGAATTTAGTGATTCTTAAAATACGGGAGGTTTTTATTGATGAAAAACATGGGTAATATGATGAAGCAAATGCAAAAAATGCAAAAGCAAATGGCGAAAGCACAAGAGGAATTAAAAGAGAAAACGGTTGAAGCGACAGCAGGCGGTGGAATGGTGACTGTAGTTGCAAGTGGAGATAAACGAATTTTAGATGTGACGATCTCGGAAGATGTAGTTGACCCTGACGATGTAGAAATGTTACAAGATCTTATTTTAGCTGCTACAAATGAAGCATTGAAAAAAGTGGATGAGCTAGTAGAACAAGATATGGGTAAGTTCACAAAAGGAATGAATATTCCTGGAATGTTCTAGGAGGGGACGATTTGCAGTATCCTGAACCAATAGCTAAATTAATTGAAGGATTTATGAAATTGCCAGGTATCGGACCTAAAACGGCTAGCCGCCTGGCTTTTTTTGTTTTGGATATGAAGGAAGACGATGTGCTTGATTTTGCTAAAGCGTTAGTAAATGCGAAACGCAATCTGACTTATTGTTCAGTTTGTCATAATATTACTGACACAGATCCTTGTCGTATTTGTGAGGATCAACACCGAGACAAGTCGTTAGTTTGTGTCGTTCAAGAAGCGAAAGATGTTATCGCGATGGAAAAGATGAAGGAGTATCGTGGAGATTATCATGTTCTTCAAGGGGCTATTTCTCCGATGGACGGGATTGGCCCTGAAGATATAAAGATTCCAGAGCTTCTTAAGCGTCTTCAAGATGACACGATACAGGAGGTTATTATTGCAACAAATCCAACAATTGAGGGAGAAGCTACGGCGATGTACATTTCGAGACTTGTTAAGCCGACAGGTATTAAGGTAACTCGAATTGCTCATGGACTACCAGTAGGCGGTGACCTAGAGTATGCTGATGAAGTTACACTCTCAAGAGCGATTGAAGGGCGAAGAGAGTTGTAAATATCGTAGTTACGTATAACCTTCATTAAATAGATTATACGATAAGGTGGATTGAATCTTGTTTCGTAAAAAACAAAAACTTCGTAAACAGGAAAACGCTCAGTTATTTAAACATCTTGAAGAGCAGAAGGAAAAGCTTGATAGTGAAAAACAACTTATTCAAAGAAGTATTGATCCATCTGATGATGTGTTAAACAGGGCGAAAGTAACAGAGGCTGTTTATTCATTCTTGTTAAGAGAGGCAAGGAAACGTCAGGTTAGTAAGAACGAACTGCGCTAAGTAGTTTGTTCTTTTTTTGTTTCTGGCAGCATATGAATCATTAAGACAAGCTTAAAATGAGGTGGGAAAATGGATCCGATTATTTTAATTGCTTTACTTGCGGGATTGGTTGTTATTCTGTTAGTTGTCGGTGCTCCGATGAAACCTGTGCGTTTTTTAGGGAATATTGCAGTAAAAGTAGTGATAGGTGCACTTATGCTCTTTTTTGTAAATACATTTGGATCCTTTATTGATTTTTATATTCCGATTAATGGTGTTACAGCAGCTGTTTCTGGTTTGCTAGGTATACCAGGTGTTGTTCTTCTTATTGTAATTAAACAGTTTATTATTTAATGAAAAAAATGGACATGTCTTTCCTTTAGTTGGACTGTTATAAAAGCAGTTCAACTTTTTTGTTTATTTATAGTTGCATTAGTTTTTATCGTGTGGTATATTATTTCTTGTCGCCATAACGATTTGAAAAATCAACAAAAAAAACAATTTGACATTATAATTTCATTTTGTTATGATAATTAAGTCGCTATAAACGACACATTAGTTCTTTGAAAACTGAACAAAAGCCAAGCGAAATAGAGATACATGATATCTCGTTAATTTCTTAGTGATTTTTTAAATCACATAAAGTATCGTTAGCGATACATTTTGAGCTAATCAGCTTACCATTTTTATGGAGAGTTTGATCCTGGCTCAGGACGAACGCTGGCGGCGTGCCTAATACA
>NZ_JAWRVK010000072.1:0-11613 GCF_036663575.1 Halalkalibacter flavus | reverse complement strand
CGCCGTATACGGAACCGTATGTACGGTGGTGTGAGAGGGGCGGAAAGTTACTTAACTTTCCCCTCTACTCGATTGTACTAGTAAATCTAT
The DNA here is from genome assembly GCF_036663575.1 of Halalkalibacter flavus. Classification (NCBI taxonomy): domain Bacteria; kingdom Bacillati; phylum Bacillota; class Bacilli; order Caryophanales; family Bacillaceae; genus Halalkalibacter; species Halalkalibacter flavus. The sequence continues at coordinate 11,523 of NZ_JAWRVK010000072.1, read as the reverse complement.
ATTTTTTAAAAGGTGAAATGAAAAGATTAGAGAGTTTTATTTTTTATTTCCTCTTTAAATAAAAGGGTGAAGCTATGTTTTGTGATCTTATGATTAATGGTTTTGTGTTTTTGTAAGAAACAAAAGACTGTTAATTACTGTTTTTAAAGTGAAACACCTATGCCAACAACTTATGTACTCACCTGAGTATGGTTGGTGTTTTTTTTAGGGGAATCAGTATTAAATGCCAGCTAATAAAATTATATTTTAGGAAAGTCTTTTTTTTTGGTATTGGTAGTGGAACCAAAAGGAGGGGAGAACTTGAAGGAGATTTTATTAATTTTAATGCTTCAGTTAGTTTACGTCCCCATCTTTACACTCAGAACGATTTTTGTCGTGAAAGGAATGAGTGTTATTGCAGCGCAGCTTGCTGTGTTAGAAGGTTTGGTTTATGTATTTGGCTTATCCATTGTTTTATCTGGGAATCCATCTACGATTGCGATGGTTGTTTATGCTGTTGGCTTTGGTGTAGGAATTTTACTGGGGGCATATGTGGAAAGGAAATTAGCAATTGGCTATACTTCTTTAATTGTAAATTTAGAGAAGAAAAATGAAGAGTTGATTTCGTTTTTACGAAATGAAGGATTTGGTGTTACTGTGTTTGAAGGGGAAGGAAAAGATAGTAAGCGTTACCAACTTGAGCTGTTAACAAAAAGAAGTCGAGAAGATGAACTTATTTTATTAATAGAAGAATATGAACCGAAAGCTTTTATTATCTCTTATGAGCCAAGAAGATTTAAAGGAGGTTTCCTTGTAAAAGCAATGAAAAGAACGAGAAGAAAGTGATTGAAAAGAGAACTAATGTGAGCAACTTGAAAAAAAATAACAGACAAAACAGAGTGAACTTTAAAGATCGACTTTCACCTTTTCAATTCACCCTGCTTTCTTTTTTTGTGGCTAGTTTATGATAAAAGCTTGTCATAATAGGGACAAAGTGATTACATAGAACTATAATGAAAATAACGACTGGTAAAATGGGATGATTACATGGAAAAACAAAAGCCCTTAGATAAAATGGGATTAATAGATGAAATAACAGGTTTTCCAACGGAATGTTTGCTATACGATCGGTTATATATGAACTTGGCTTACTGTGATCGTTTTAAAACAGCTACAGCTGTTTGTTACGTTAGATTGTCTCAGCCTAATGTCGAAACAAATGTTCTTAGTTTTTTATGTAAACAGGTAGCCGAACGTTTAAAAACAAGTATAAGGGATATAGATACCGCTTCATTTTTATCCGAGACAGACATTGTCATTTTACTAACCGATGTAACAGAACATGAATGTAACTTAATTGTTGAAAGAATTATTGGTACTTTGTCCGGAGCATATACGTATAGCAATCATCAATTTATATTAGAAACGAGCATAGGGGTCTGTATATATCCTTATGATTATAAGAATAGTGATGATTTGATAATGGTAGCAAAATCTCAAATGTACGAAGCTTTGGAACTTGGAGTGAACAAGTACAAATTATATAAAGGGAAAATTAACGAGTCTGCTTATCGAAAGATGGTGATTGAAGTTGATTTGCCTCATGCTTTAAGAGACGGTAGTTTTTATATTGAATATCAACCACAAGTGGGGAGGAAGGAAAGGAAAGTAATAGGGGTAGAGACTTTGATACGGTGGAAGCATTCGAAGCTAGGTATTATCAAACCTGGTGAATTCCTCCCTTTAGCTGAAAAAATAGGACTGGCCTATGATATTTTCATTTGGGTTTTTAAAGAAGTCTGTCATCATGTAAAACAAATGGCGCCTGACAATCAGGATATTTACTTTTCCGTAAATCTATCTGTTAATCAGCTTTTAATGGAGAACTTTGAAAGGATCGTCTCAGAAATCATTAATGAAGCAAAAATCAATGAGTCACATTTTATTTTTGAGGTTACAGAGAATATTCGTATTTATAATCGAGAAGATGTCCAAACAAAATTACAGTTTTTACGGAACAGAGGTTGTCAAATTGCGTTAGATGATTTTGGGAATGGGTATTTTTCTTTTTCTGACTTTGTCGACCTGCCAATTGATCATATTAAATTGGATAAAAGGTTTATTACTAGTTTAATGAAAAATAATAAATTAACGAGCGTCATTATTCCAATTAGACAGATGGCCCATAACCTTGGATTTAAGCTCGTTGTTGAAGGGATTGAAGATGAAGGACAATTTGCCGATTGGGAAAAATTGGGTGTGGATATCTTTCAGGGGTATTTTTTTAGTGAACCGGTGACATTTGATAAGTTGGATCTAGTTATTTCTAGATTAAATAAAACTCTTAATTAATGAATTCATCTAAAACATTGTTTACTGGGGGTTTGACCTTTTGAGACACCCCCGAAGCAATGAGCGGAGTCGCTACATCTTTTAAAAGCCTTGAGAGGAGTGGGGTTCTCCTCTCAAGGCGCGTAGCGAACGGAGCCATTGCCACCTCTGTTTTGACCTTTTAGGACAGCCCCAATTTTTTTATGTGAACCGATCAAAAAATTTTCACAAAAAAAGACGCCCAGTAGGACGTCTTTTTTGCGTATTGCTGCGAGAGACAGCACTCCACATTGTGCATTGCCTAAAAAGGCGCGTCAATCTCGTCTTATGCAAATTAGCTCATCGCTAGATTAGTATATCATTGTTTCTGATGAAAGAGAAGCTGATTTATTCTCCAGTTTTTACTAAGTAACTATGATAACTTCTCAAAATTTGGATATAGTAAGGGCATAATCTTAATGAAAGAGGTGGGGGTTCTTTGTTTTATAACCTAATTTTGAAGGTTAAAAAGAACATTTGGTTACTTCCGAGTGCCTATTGTTTGGTTGCTTCTTTACTTGCAATGATCGTTATTTGGTTAGATACGGTTCATGGGCAGAAAATTGAAACGGCGATACCACCGACTTTATTAATTAGTGTTGATTTGGCCCAGAATATATTAGGAATTCTTGCTGCTGCTTTGTTAACGATGATTGCGATTACGTTTTCGACCATTATGGTTGTGTTAACTACCTATTCGTCACAGTTTTCCCCGAGAACGCTTTCTGATTTCGTAACAAATCAAGTAACTATGAGGGTTCTTGGAGTTTATATGGGTGGATTCGTGTATTCCATTCTTGCGTTACTTTTTATGCGAGAAGATTTGGAGTATGAGGTGATGGCTGGGACAATTGGAGTGTTAATTTCCATTGTTTGCTTAGCTTTTTTTGCCTATTTTATTCATCATGTGGCAACATCGATTCAAGTTAATAAATTAATTAGCGAGCTGACGCGTCAGACATTAAAGACATCTCATGAGCGCTTAAAATCAAAAGTAAAAGGACAAGTCGTTACGATAACTAACGAAAAGCCTGATATATCATTAGAGAATTACATGGTTGAGGAAGTCAAGAGTAGAACGTTTGGCTATATTCAGCTAATCGAGTATAACCATTTATATAAACTAGCAAAAAAACATGATCTTGTAATTGAAATTATCCCACCAATTGGTACGTTTGTGACAACGAACAAAGTATTGTTTAATCTGTATTATAAAGGGGAGAAGCCAAGTGAAAACATCCATAAGTTCATTGAGTTAGGGAATGAACGGACGATCTTACAGGATGTCGATTTCGGCGTGCAGAAAATTGTCGAGGTCACACTCCGCGCATTATCACCAGGGATTAATGATCCTAATACAGCGATAGATGGTATTTTGCATATAGGAAAGCTTCTAGGCACAGCATGTAAGCATGATGGCAGCTATATTCTTTACTCGGATTCTAAACGAGTCAGAGTGTTTTCCTCTAAGATAACAATAGACGAGCTGTTGTACGCAACTTTTTATCAAATTTGTCATTACGGACGTGATGATACGTCTATTATGCTTGCTACATATGAAGCGCTTATTATGATAGCAGAAGAAAATGATGAGCTCATGAAGAAGAAAATTTGGGAATTTAGCAGGTATTTATACAAAAGTTTTAATAAAGAGGTGTGTCAAGAGTTAGACTTACAATATTTGAATGAAAAGATAGCGGATCTACGTGAGATCACGGTTGGCTAGAAGGATTAGGGTCAATATGAATAGTGAAAATAGCCTAACATTTTGGGCTGTTTTTTCTTTTCATACTAACACGTTATACACTAGTAAGAGTTTAAAATGAAGTGTTTTGGAAATAATTGTATTTATTAGATCGTTTTATGGATGCTCGTTTCTGGTAGGGGGGAGATAGATGAACAAATGGAACGAACAATTTGCAAATAGTTATTCACTATTTGCGCTGATACGGGGGCTTAATTTTGAAATTGAAAAGGACATACGAAGACAAGTAGAAAAAAGAAAGTTGACGTTCCCTGGTTTTCGTATTCTTTGGATTTTATATTTTGATTCAAACTTAAGAATGTCAGATATTACCTATTTAGCTCAAACCAACATCTCGAATATATTTAGGCAATTAATAAAATTAAAAGAATCAGGTTTAGTTGTCGTCAATAGTGGAAATGATGCACGAACGAAAGAAGTTGCTTTAACAGAAGAAGGACGAAAAGTTGTTAAAGACTTTATAGATGATAATGTTGCGAACTCAGATTTACAAATTGTTCATCTTGTTGATAGGATATCAAAGGAGGATCAATCTAAACTGATGGAGGTTTTAACATTAATGAGTAATGAATTAGTCGGAGAGCAATTCAGTGAATTTGTTGTTAAATCATCATCTGATATTAAGTTTAACTAATGCTGTCACATCTAGTTTTAGATCTTGAGATAAATAATAAATGATTAAGTTGAGGGTTCTAGAAGATCCTCAACTTTTTTATTTGCAATCGCAAATACTTTTGTCGATCTGTGTCATAATATGACTAAGTTAATACTAAACAGAAATAAATTTAATCTAGAGCTGCTTCATTCGTAATGTCCCATAAAGGAGGCTGTTTATAAAATGTCTAATAAAAAAAAAGAAGATTCAATAGTTGCTGCATCATGCATGATTATAATGTTTCTCATATTTAGATATGTTCCTCGTCATAAAATGAGGGAAGCTCATGTGTCCTTTTTATTTCAACAGGTTATGACGTGGTTTTTTGGATTGTTAGTTGTAGAGAAAGGATTAATTAAGTACCCATATCGTTCTTTTTTTAAGAAATCAAACAAAACAAGTTTTGCTTTTGAGTTCTTTATTTATCCAGCGATCACTATTCTTTTTAATCTCTATTATCCAGAAAAAAGAAGCTATATAAGTAAGGCTATCTATGTTTTTAGTTATAGTGGTGTAATTACCTTAATAGAAACCTTCACAGAGAAATACACAGATCTAATAGAGTACAAAAAATGGAATCGATACTGGAGTTTTATTACCTTGTCATGTACATATTATGCATCGAGACTTTATTATAGGTGGTTTTTTTCAAGAGATTAAGAGCGTGGGATACATAATAAAGTTGCACTTTTATCTTTTGGAAGAATCTTTGGTTGCTCAGGCGAATAGCTATAGGCATACGCTATGAATTGAACGTATTTTCCTTGAGTAATTGAAAAAGGTTTTTCATTCGGAGGGGGTAATAATGCAAGTTTTTTACACAGTTCGTCCTGGGGATACACTGTATAATATTGCTAGGCGGTGGGAGCTTCCGGTTGCATCTCTGATTGCCGCAAATAATCTAAGTCCACCGTATGTGATTTATGTGGGACAGCAGCTTTCTGTTCCTCCTGGGGTGAATGTGGTTCGAGTAAAGCCTGGGGATTCGGTTTTTGCTATTTCGCAATTTTTCGGTGTTCCTCAAAAAGTAATTATCGAAGCGAACCGTCTTCTTCCTCCTTATCACATTCTAGTCGGCCAATTGTTAACTGTTCCTCCAGGTAACCCCTTTTATATCGTTCAACCTGGCGATACTTTGTTCCAGATTGCTAGGAGATTTAATATCGTTACCGAAGGAAGAAGTAATTATGAATTGGTTAGGCTGGTGAATCAACTCCCGAGTTATGATTTATTTCCAGGGATGAGGTTGATCATTCCTTATGCGCCACTTGGAGATCTGGGAATGATTGCCTACGTAACGAATCGTAGGGGAGGATTTGATCTGTGGGTATATAACCCCCGTGATGGTGCCAGTTTACAGCTTACCAACGGGATAGGAGCATCGTTTTCTACACCTTATTGGTCACCAGATAGTCGAAAAATCGCTTTTGTTGGAGTAGGTGGAGTGATTTATGTTGTAGATTTGCTCGGAGCAGGAATTGCTCGAATCGATCAGGTTGAGACTGGTGTTTTATTAAATTGGTCACCAGATAGTCAAAAACTCGTTTATACAAAGCAGAATGAGATTGTTTTGTACGATGTGATTAATCATCAAGCTGAAAGAATAGCTGAGCCTGGTGTGACTGATGCTCAGTGGTTTCCAAGCGGAATGGAGTTACTTTTTCAAGCACTTGATCAAGAAGGATTCAGTCAGCTTTTTCGAATGCGAACGGATGGAACGGAAAGAAGGCAAATTACTGAAAACACGGGAGGCCGGCTCAATTATGTTCGCCTTTCCCCTGATGGAATGCATGCACTGTATACGACACCTGGAGTTAGCATCTCCATTATTTTTACAGTTGACCTTACAACTGGCAGTGTGAGTGAAGTAAGGGGAGGGCCACTTGCGAAGAACTATTTCCCAACATGGTCTCCTGATTCATTAACGATTGCATACAGTGCAACGGCATTTGAGGATCGCGGCTATTTTTCTCTTATTCGAACATCGGGAAGGCGAGGGGAGGACGACCAAACGAGAGCCATCTCCAATTGTTTTGCTACGCCTTTTACTTGGTCTCAAGATAGTAGGAAAGTGGTTTATCTTTCAGGTTGTTTTAACCAAGAGATGGCCAGTGAAATGTGGGTAGTCGACGTATTCCATCCTGTTCCTATTAAGCTGGTAGAAGGAGCTAGTATTGCATCGATCCAATGGTCGCCTGCATCTGCGCCAATTCCTTCTGCAAAAAAGACATATGTGAATGATATTTATAAGATTCACTTGCAATATCCAGCCGATTGGCGAAGAGTAGATGATGTTCGATATGAAGGACCAGATGGTTTCTTCCAGGTTTCTGCGTTATTCTCAGAGGAACCGATTCATCAAGTGTGTAAAAACGAAGCGTTTCATCAACTAGCCCCATATGGTTCAGATCCTCGAATCTTCCATACACAAATTCAAAATCAAGATGCGTGCTTTATTTATCCATCAGACGATCAACCTACTGAGATGAGAGGGCAAGCTGCTTTGATTGTGCGGTATCCAATGACGATACAAATTGAAGGAGCAAATTACAATTACTTTGTGTTGTGGGTGGATAAGGGGAATATAGGTGAAATTGGTTCGACATTGGGCTTCTTGATGTAAAGTGTATTTTAGGTAGTGAAGGAGAAGAGTGAAATTAAATATAAGGTCTGTTAGATGTCAACTTAGTTAAGGAGGGTTGCTCGCAAGTTCTTAAACTTGGGCAACCTTTTATAGTTTACTAGTTTATCTTAACTACTATTTCGCAAAACTAAATCCCGTAGCTTCTCTAAATGAACGGGCTTTGTTAAATAGCTTTGGCAGCCTTTTTCTAATGATAGATCAATAGTTGACTCGAGCGCTTCGGCACTAATAACGATTACAGGAATCGATTTTGTCAGTGGGTGGCATTTTAAATTGTCTAACACCTCTAGTCCATTCATATCTGGTAAGTGGAGATCTAATAGGATTAATTCAGGCTGAACCTCAATTGCTTTATGATACCCAGATTTACCTGTCACTTCACTGTAAAGTTCGACTTCTGTAATGATGTGTAACATTGAAGACATTAAGTCAACATTATCTAGGTTATCTTCAATATAAAGGATCTTCATTTTAGGTGTTACTGGAAGTGAGCTTGTGGCGATAGAAGATTCATAAACATCTGTTGTTTCTTTTTTTGCAACAAATCCTTTAAATGAAACCCAAAAGGTTGAACCGATTCCTTCTTTACTTATGACACCGTAAGTGCCATCCATTTTTGTCGTAAGCTGCGCGACAATAGCAAGTCCAATTCCTGTTCCTTTCCATTTACTCATTGTCTTTTTGCTTCGATAAAAAGGTTCAAAAATAAGGGTAAGCTCATTACTAGGAATGCCAATCCCTGTATCTTCTACATTGATAATTACTTGATCTTTAACGCTGTCATGATCTAAAGATATAGATATGTGACCATTTGTTTGCGTATATTTGACCGCATTCGTAATCAAATTAGTTAGTACTTGAGTTAATCGTAGACGATCGGCTTCGATATACATGTGGTCGTCGATATCATCTACTTTAATGATTTGATTCGAATGGGTGATATCGAAAATAGATTTAATGCATTGGTCGATAAAGCTTCTTGCATGAATGAATTCTTTGTTGATGCTTACTTTTCCAGCCTCAATGGCAGAAAAATCAAGAATTTCTTCAATTAACTTTAATAAATTGTTAGATGCATCGTATATTTTTTGGATATTTAACTGAAAACGCGGATCGTTCGTCTCTAAAAGTGATATTTGTGAGTAGCCTTGAATGATGTTCAAGGGTGTCCGTAAGTCATGACTCATCTGTGATAGGAACGTCGTTTTCATTGCATTTGCTTTTTCTGCATTTCTTTTTGCTATGCGAAGGTCTTGCTCTCTTTCTTTTTGACTAGCTTGCTCTTTCACTAATTGTTGATTTCTTCTCTTTAATTCTTGGTTTTCCATTTCGATCTTTTGTAGCTTTAATTGTTCGGTAGGAGAGATATTTACTACATACTTCTTATTGTAAAAAGGAGATTTCTCAATTCTTTCATCGACCATAAAATATCCATGTACTTTAAGCATTTCATTTTGTATATAGGAAGGAGTTTCAAGTGCATTATACGCACAAACGGATATAACTTTTTCACTATTTAAAAATTCATCACAGGAGCATTCGTACTTTCTCAATTCAGAAACGAGAGCGTTTTGCGCTAACACTTGTCCCCAGATCCGTGTCGTTCGATGTTGTTTGACTGCGGGTTTTAAAAGCTTAACAAGGTTCTCATAGCTGTGATCAGCTTGAAATTGATTGTTCGTTGAATAGTGTTTAGAATGACAAATGTATGTTATTTGTTTTAGAGTGTTTTCTGAATATCCTTCTAGTAACAGGTTATTGTTGATCTGATCGAAAAACGTTTGATCTTCAAATAGAACAATTCGGTGCCCTTTATTAAGCCCCTCCATAATGTAGGAGGTGGCATTCTGTACATATGATGAATGTGCATTAAACATATATAGGATATGTGCGCCATTTTCTATCACGCTACTATTAGTGAGTTCTATTAAAGGTGAAGGTTCAGTTAAGTCAACAGATGTATATTCATTACGTTCCATAAATAAGTCATCCTCCGTAGATACCAGTCTTTTCTAGTTCCATATCAGTCATTGTTCCTATAACATATAAAATAGGAAAATCGATAATTTGTAAATGGAGATTCGTGAGTTGGCTAAATTTACTAGGAGTATTTTGTATAACTATTCGTTTTAGATTATGGTAGCGGTAACATAGTATAAAAAAATAAGGTAAGTGGGAAGAGGTTATTATGAGGACATATAATATAGCTATTGTTGAGGATCATAAAGATTCTAGAGAGATCATCAATCGATTTATTAGCTACTTGCCGAATATGGAAGTGGTCTACCAAGGACAGGACGGTCTAGAATTACTAGAATTTATTTTGGACCGAGAACATATGGTAGATATTGTTCTTGTTGATATAAACATGCCGAGATTAAATGGTATGGAAGCAACTAAACTCTGTAAACAAAACAAGCCTAATCTTAAAGTCATTTTTATTACAGGATATGAGGAATATGCAGTCGAGGCATTTGCTGTATCTGCCGTTGATTATGTCGTTAAGCCTATTTCTCAGCAGCGGTTATATGAAGCTCTCCAGAAGGCAGTTAATTTAATTACTTTGGAAGAAGAGCGGGTGAATATTCCTGTCAATTACTCTCTAGATACGAATAAGCTTATAATAAAGAAAGGTCGTGCAACCTTTTATCTTCCTATAGAATTAATTTACTTTATTGAGAAGACAGGGAAACAAACGACTATACATACTAAAAATGGTGTTTATGAGACGAGTGAGTCTTTAGACTCTATTGAAAAAGAATTAAATCGCTCTTCCTTCTTCCGTACCCATCGTTCATATCTTGTTAACCTTAGCCATGTTCTTAGTATTGAAACGTATGGTAAGACTTATATAGCCCATTTTGCTAATTATCATGAATCTGCTTATATATCAAAATTGAAAATAAGTGAAGTACAAAAGCTTATTCAATAGTGTTTGTAGTTAGAAAGACCTGCAAGTAAGCGGGCCTTTAATTTGTACTGAAAAGGAAATAATAGAGGTTGGATAGGAGTAACTTTGTCTTGAGGGGGGAGAAAAGAAGCTTAGAAGGGTATTGGCTACAATAGACATTCACTGTAACGTTTCGATAAACTTGTTACCTGTATAATACGGAAAATTAATAGGTGGTTAATCGAGATGAAAGCAAAAAAAATACTTGTATTTCAAGAGTATCAAAGTTTAAATGTATTAATAGAAGCTATCCTTTCTGAAGAAGGGTATGAAAATGTTTATACTATTGAAAATTCGAATTATGTAATAGCTGCATATCATGATATTCAGCCAGATGTGTTCTTTTGTGAAATCGATTTAGACTATCAATTGGAGATGTTTATAGATTTAATTCTTAGCGAAGATAGAGAAGAAGTGCTGTCTAAATTAGTTTGCATTATTAGCAATGGAAACATTGAAATGGAAAAAGCCACTCAGAGACTTGGAGTAGAAAATTTTCTTAAAAAGCCTGGCTTTGTTATTAAGGATATTATGGATATGGTTAATAATAGGTCGAAGTGATTTGATACTAACATGTTGAGCATTTGTTTAGGTCCTTACTTTAAATCATCATCACATTAATTTTTTCTTTTTTATAGCTAAGTTAAATATTTAAAACGTCAATTGTCTTTTTGGGGATTATAAATTGATAAATTAAGAATGGGTGAGTTAGATCTTTTTTCTTTATTTAAGTAAACTTAGAGTATTTTGTTCTTTGTTAATTGTTATTGAAAAAACGTTATTGTTTTTTTTATTAATGGAGATGTTGTGATTATATTTTATTTGTGGTAAATTAATAAACCTAATCGGCAAAAAAAATCATCACAAAAAAATCAAATTATGTGTTGCGTAGAATCGTAAGACATGATATATTATTTCTTGTCGCTATGACGATGCGGTTGCGAGGATTTGGATGCAACTGTTGCAATGGTTTGTTAGCAGTTGAATTAATGAAAAGAATAATTCGACGTTTTAAGAGGGAAGTCGCAAAAAAACAATTGCGCGGAATTTTGTTTTGTGTTATAGTGTTAATTGTTATCTGATTGGGGCCTTAGCTCAGCTGGGAGAGCGCCTGCCTTGCACGCAGGAGGTCAGCGGTTCGATCCCGCTAGGCTCCACCA
>NZ_JAWRVK010000071.1:0-12039 GCF_036663575.1 Halalkalibacter flavus | reverse complement strand
TGAGCGAAGCCGCCGTAAAGGTTTTAAGCTTTTTGAGTGCCCTTCTCAAAAAGCGCACGGCGAGAGAAGCCATTGCCAACATTGAGTAAGCCAGGGAAGATTTAAAAAGGCCGGTTTTTGGCCTTTTTCTTGTTGCTCGAAACAATGAGCTCAATTTGAACTAGAAGAGGAAAAGTCGATTATAGGAGAGATGAAGCCGCAAATCGCATGAAATACAAGAGGAAAAGCCCTTCATATTTCTCATCTGTCGGATTCAGCTATTAGTTTGAGAATTTTTAAAACCTGTAACTAAAATACCTCGTTTTCTGCGCGGATTACTTAACACATGGTGAATTAAAAAAAGAATGTTCAAATGCTTTGTATAAAAACATAACAAGCAACTTGAGGCTTAGAGCTACAAATAATATAATAAATAAGAGAATTTTCGACTCAACTCTACATTTTGTTGACAAAAAGTAACATTGATCTAAAAAACCTTGCAGTGGGAAATTCAGTCTGTTATAATCGGTAAATGCGAGTGCAATGACTCATATTATTTTGAGTTAATGCTCCTTGCTCCAAATATGGAGCCGCTAGACCAAAAGGAGGTGGACCGGAATGCGTAAGTACGAAATTATGTACATCATCGCTCCAAACCTAGAAGAAGCAGCTACTAAAGAAGTTATCGAGCGTTTCAATAACGTTTTAACTACAAATGGTGCTGAAGTTGAAAAGGTTAACGAGATGGGTAAGCGTCGTTTAGCATATGAAATCAACGATTTCCGTGAAGGTTTCTACGTATTGTTAAATGTACAAGCTAACTCAGAAGCGATTGCAGAATTCAACCGTCTTATTAAGATCAACGATAACGTTATTCGTGTTCTTATTACAAAAGACGAAGAATAATTTATTTATGAAGTGGGAGGGGTTCGGATGCTGAACCGAGTCGTGCTAGTTGGGCGTTTAACACGCGACCCAGAACTACGTTACACACCAAATGGAGTAGCAGTTGCTAACTTTACATTGGCAGTAAATCGTCCATTTTCTAATCAACAAGGTGAGCGCGAAGCAGATTTTATTAACTGTGTCATTTGGCGCAAACAAGCAGAAAATGTCGCTAACTATTTGAAAAAAGGTAGCTTAGCAGGTGTAGATGGCCGAATCCAAACACGAAGCTATGACAACAACGAAGGAAAACGTGTCTTCGTCACAGAAGTTATGGCTGAAAGTGTTCAATTCCTTGAGCCGCGTGGAGCTAGCTCTAACCAAGGTCAAGGGAACGATTACTTTGGTGGTGGATCTGCTCCAGGTGGGAACGACTTTGGTGGCAGGCAGAACAATAATCAAAACCGTTCTTCAGGTGGATTTAATGATGATCCATTTGCGAATGACGGCAAGCCGATTGATATATCGGATGATGATTTGCCGTTCTAACGTCCTCTCTTTCTATTGCTAGAAAATAATTAGTTCGATAAATAATAATGTGAAAGGAGTGCTGTCTCATGGCTCGTCGTGGTCGTCCAAAGCGTCGTAAAGTTTGTTTCTTCACTGTAAACAAAATTTCGAAAATCGATTATAAAGATACGGATCTTCTAAAACGTTTCATTTCAGAGCGTGGTAAAATCTTACCTCGTCGTGTAACTGGAACTTCAGCGAAGTACCAACGTCAATTAACAATCGCTATTAAGCGTGCTCGTCAAATCGCTTTATTGCCTTATGTTAATGAAGTAAACTAATTAAAAAAAGCATGACAGAGATATATCTGTCATGCTTTTTTTTATGGATGTAAAGTTTATGGTTCTATATTAAATTCGCTTCACTGTAATTGCTTCACGCATTTTATTAAGAGCCTTCTGTCCCTCAGTCCCTCTCTTAAGTAATATATTAACATATAGGGCATCAATAACTGATAGTTGGGCAATTCGTGATGAAAGTGCTTCAGAACGATACTCAGTTTCTTCAGAGACGGTAAAAAGTGAGATGTCGACACCCATACTTAATGGTGACTTTGCGTAATTTGTAATAGCAATCATCGTAGCACCTGTTGATTTTACAACATTTAAAGCTTGTAGTATTTCTTTTGTTGCTCCGGAGTGTGAGATGAAAACAGCACAGTCATTTTTTGTCATTTGTGATGCTAACATTTGTTGAAAATGACTATCGCTAACAGTTTGTACTCTAAGTCCAGTCCTTATCAACTTATGGAACGCATCAAGAGCTATAAGGCTTGAACCACCACTTCCAAAGAAATAGGTTGTATCAGCTCCTGCAATGGCATCAACCGCACGCTCAAGTTGTTCCTCATCTAAAACCACTAAAGTGTCTTCAATTGTTTTCATATTAGATTTAAATACCTTAGAAGCGATCGCTTTAACGGTATCACCTTCATCAACACTCTCATGGATATCTTGTATTGGTGTTACTACTTCGGATGCTAAGGCAATCTTCATGGCTTGGTAGCCTTTAAAGCCAATTCGTTTGCAAAAACGAAAAACTGTTGAATCAGCGACATTTAAATCTTCTGCTATTTGGTTAATAGATGAATGAATAATTTTTGTAGGATTTATAAGAATATAATCAGCAATTTTTCTTTCGGTGACACTAAACCTTGGATATTGTGTCCGGATACTGACTAAGCATGGTTGTTGTGGCTCTTTCATCAAAAACCTCCTTTTGAAAGTGCTTTTGTTTATTATACTAAATTTTCGGCTCGGAAAAAATATTTTTTTGACACCGTTTACAAAAAGAATTTTTTTTCTTATAATGAACGTAATAAGAAAAAAAATTCTTTTAACGTCAGGATGATGGATATGCAAATTGGAATGATAGGTTTAGGGAAAATGGGGTATCAGCTAGCTCTTAATCTTTTAGCGAAAGAGTATGGTGTTGTTGCTTACGATTCAAACTCAAGTTTGGTGAAAGAGATTGCCAGTGACGGGGCATCCAAAGCAAAAACGATCAAAGACTTAATTAATCAATTAGAAAAACCAAGAACTGTGTGGATGATGGTTCCAGCCGGTGAGATTACAGAATCTGTCTTTCAAGAGGTGCTTCTTCACTTAGAAAAAGGAGATCGAATAATTGATGGTGGAAATGCACATTATAAAGACTCTTTAAAACGTAGTGAACAAAGTGAAAAGAAAGGTGTTTTCTTTTTTGATTGTGGAACTAGCGGTGGAGTCGATGGAGCTCGGCATGGAGCTTGTACGATGATTGGTGGGAACGAAAAGGCCTTTGTAGAAATAGAACCAATTTTTCGTGATCTTACTGTCAAAAACGGTTACCTATATACAGGTGAAGTAGGAAGCGGACATTTTTTGAAAATGGTACATAATGGAATAGAGTACGGAATGATGCAAGCGATTGCAGAAGGGTTTGATATTTTAGAGAAAAGTCAGTTTGACTATGATTATGAAAAAGTGGCCAAGGTTTGGAACAACGGCTCTGTCATTCGTTCATGGTTAATGGAGCTAACAGAAAATGCGTTCTCAAAAGATAAGAAACTAGATGATATTAAGGGAGTTATGAAATCGTCTGGTGAAGGAAAGTGGACGGTCGAAACGGCACTTGATTTACAAACGGCAGCCCCTGTAATCACACTTGCGCTAATGATGAGGTATCGTTCGCTAGAGGACGACACCTTTACTGGAAAGGTTGTTGCAGCGCTTCGTAATGAATTTGGGGGACATGCAGTTGAAAAAAAGTAATCTATCAATCTAGGTTTTTAGGTTTTGACGAAATTAGAAAGGGGATGGAGTAATGTCTAATCAATTATTAATTCTTATAGCATTGGCTGGAATATTTCTTCTTTTATTCCTAGTTATTCGTACGAAGTTACATGCATTTGTTGCATTATTATTAGTTAGTTTGATTGTTGGGATTCTAGCTGGAATGCCATTAAATGACGTTGTTGATTCGATGCAAAGTGGTATGGGAGGTACACTTGGGTTTGTCGCTGTTGTCGTTGGTTTAGGAGCGATGTTCGGTCAAATGCTAGAAGTTTCTGGTGGGGCTGAGCGCTTAGCTCGAACAATGATTCAAAGATTTGGCGAAGGAAGAGCTCAGTGGGCGTTAGGGATAACTGGGTTCCTTGTAGCAATTCCTGTATTTTTTGATGTCGGTTTTATTATTTTAGTTCCAATTGTATACGGATTAGCGAAGAAAACAGGGAAATCTTTATTATATTATGGGATTCCGTTATTAGCCGGATTAGCTGTTACTCATAGTTTTATTCCTCCGACACCGGGCCCCATTGCCGTTGCCGACTTAATTGGGGCTGAAATTGGCTGGGTTATCTTGTTTGGTGCTATTGCTGGTATACCTGCTATGATCATATCAGGTCCGCTATTTGCCAAATATATTTCTAAAAGATTGCACATCGTCGTTCCAGATTATATGAATTTAGAAGAAGTAGAATATGATAAGGAACTACCTAGCTTTAAGCTTATTTCTGCAATTATCTTAACCCCATTAGTGTTAATCTTATTAAATACGTTTTCAGGGTTTCTTTTAGAGGAAGGGCATATTGCCAGACAAATCTTCACATTCCTAGGACACCCATTTGTAGCTTTAACAATTGCGACATTGCTAACGTTTGTGTTCCTTGGTACAAAACGAGGTTATTCGCGACAAGAGGTACATGATATTGCCAATAAAGCATTGGAACCAGCAGGGATTATCATTCTCGTAACAGGAGCTGGTGGGGTGTTTAAACAAGTGTTAATTGATTCAGGTGTAGGTGATGTACTTGGTACGATGATGGCTGGATCTAATCTACCACCGCTTTTACTAGCTTTCCTAATTGCTGCTGCTGTTCGAGTGGCCCAAGGCTCTGCTACAGTGTCAATGGTGACAGCAGCAGGGTTGATGGCTCCATTGATTTCTATTTTAAACTTAGAGGGACCAGTACTTGGGTTAATGGTTATTGCTATAGCCTCTGGAGCAACAGTGCTTTCCCATGTAAATGACTCTGGTTTCTGGTTAGTTGGTCGCTATTTCGGATTAACTGTTAAAGACACATTAAAAACATGGACAGTTATGGAAACACTTATAGGGCTAGTTGGATTAACGGTTGCACTTATTCTCGGTATTTTTATTATATAAAGCGTAACAAAAAAGGGGGGGAACCCAACTATGGAGCCACTGAAAAGGGAAAGCCAATCTTTTTTAGTGATCTCCCTAATATGGTACTCCCCTTTTTTGATTGGGAGGTTACATGATGGCTAAATATATGATCGGTGTCGATATTGGGACAACAAGCACAAAAGCTGTTTTGTTTAATGATGCGGGAAAATCAATCAGTCGTTTTGGGGTTGAATATCCACTTTATACACCAGAACCAGCCGTAGCGGAACAGGACCCTGAAGAAATTTTTCAAGCTGTCCTTACAGCAATCAAAAATTGCTTGAAAGGGGCAAGTGTCTCAGGTAGTGACGTTCGTTTTGTTTCATTTAGTTCAGCTATGCATAGTTTAATTGTTGTGGGACGTGATGGGAAACCAGTAACAAAATCGATTACTTGGGCAGATAATCGAAGCGCAAAATATGTAGAGAAAGTGAAAAATAAGTTTAACGGACATGAAATTTACTTGCGTACAGGGACACCGATACATCCTATGTCTCCGTTCGTAAAGCTCGTTTGGTTAAAGCATGAACAACCCGAATTATTTAAAGCTGATAACAAATTTATTTCGATTAAGGAATATGTATTTTATCGTTTATTTGGTACATATGTTATTGATTACTCGATGGCCTCAGCTACAGGTCTATTTAACTTAGAGAATCTAGATTGGGATGAAGAAGCCTTACAAATTGCAGGGGTCACAAGGGATCAATTATCTCAGCCCCTGCCGACAACTAAGAGTGTAATAGGGTTAAAGGAGCAGTATCAAGAAATATCTGGTCTTTCAGGGCAAACTCCATTTGTTATTGGGGCTAGTGATGGTGTGCTTTCAAATCTAGGTGTGAGCGCTATTGAAAAAGGCGTAGTTGCTGTGACGATTGGAACAAGTGGAGCCATTAGAGCGGTGACAGATAAGCCTGTGACAGATCCAAAAGGAAGAACGTTTTGCTATGCCCTTACTGATAAGCATTGGGTAATAGGAGGGCCTGTTAATAACGGTGGTATGATCTTTCGCTGGGTGAAAGAGGAGTTAGCTAACGTTGAGGTAGAAACAGCTAAACGACTAGGTATTGATGCGTATGAAATGCTCACAAATATGGCGCAAAACGTACAAGCTGGTTCAGATGGATTGATTTTTCATCCATATATGACGGGAGAAAGAGCCCCTCTTTGGAATGCCGATGCTCGCGGTTCTTTCTTTGGGCTTGGAATGCACCATAAAAAAGACCATATGATTCGTGCCGTTCTAGAAGGAATTATGATGAATTTATACAGCGTTCTTCTTGCGCTTGAAGAGCTGATTGGTACACCTAAACGAGTTCAAGCAACAGGTGGGTTTGCCCGCTCAGTCATGTGGAGACAAATGCTAGCTGATGTCTTTGACCAAGAGGTAACCATTCCCGAAAGCTTTGAAAGTTCATGTTTAGGAGCTGTTGTTCTTGGGATGTATGGAAGAGGTGAAATCTCCTCATTAAATGAAGTAGAATCGATGGTTGGAGCAATTCACACTCATAAGCCTAATGTAGAAGCTACGAAAGTTTACCGAGAATTAATGCCTATATTCATTAGATTGCCACGGTTGTTAGAAAAAGAATACGAAGTAATAGCAGGTTTTCAAGAGAATTGTAAGAAAGCAATTAATGTATAAACATTACAAACAGAGCTAGCATAGCTCTGTTTTTTTTATTCTAAATAAATAAGTCTTTCCGATTACTATTATCGACAAAGGATTGCCATGATTCGCTATATGGATTTAGTGTAATCTGAGTCGGCGCTTTAATTTTAAGAGTAAGTACGCTAAAATAGATCAAGGACTATTGAGTTAGTGGATGGACTGTTATTAGTTGAAGACGAGGTGTCTGTATGAAAAACACAAGAGTGTTAACAGAAGGAGCTTTGCTTGCTTCTGTGTTTGCAATACTTTTGGCTATAACTACTTATGTCCCTCTTTTGGGTATGATAACGGTGTGGGCTTTGCCATTGCCGTTTGTTGTCTACACATACCGAAGAGGATTAAAGGCTGGATTGTTATTTTGGGTTGTAGCCTTCTTTTTAGCGTTTGTTATTGGAGGGCTGGTGACAGTTCCAAGTACCTTCATTTTCGGTAGTGGAGGAATTATTGTAGGTGAGCTCTACCGTCGTAAGCTATCAGGGTTTGGCGTGTTAATTGGGGCTGGTTTGGTTTATACGGTTAATGCATTACTTATGTTCTTAGTGCTTGTCGTAATACTTGGTGAAAATCCAATGCAAATGGCAATTGATTTAACGAGAGAACAAATGGAATTAGCTCAATCAACATTAGGTTCTTTTGGACAAACTACTGATCAACTTGAGCAAGCATATGAATTAATTAATAACCTTGTCTATTTGGCTCCTGTCATGATTGTAGGAATGGGGGTTACTCTTGCTTTAATTACGAAGTTGCTTAGCTATTTTCTTTTAAAAAGGTTAGGCCACCAGGTTAATTCGTTGCCGCCTTTTCGTGAGTGGAGTTTTCCTAAAGCATTCCTATGGTATTACTTGATTATTTTAATTTTAGCAATGATTGGTGCAGAAGAAGGGACAACGATGTTTATGGTGATTTGGAACCTGTTCCCTTTGCTTGAAATTATTATTGCAGTTCAAGGATTTGCTGTTATTTTCTATTACTTCTATCAAAAAAAGGTGACAACAGTCGTTCCGGTTGTTATTCTCGTTGGTGCTATTTTGTTGCCGCCATTACTTTATATCATTCGAATCATCGGAATTATTGATTTAGGCTTTGATTTACGAAAGCGTATTTCGGGCCAGAAAAAATAGGAGCTGACAATATGCCAAAGTTTTTATTGAAACGGTGGCACGGCTACCATATCATTATTCTATTTGCCGTGGCTTTTTTGTTCGTTAGTATCTTAACATGGTACCAATGGCAAATTGGAGTAATTGGTTTTTTTATATTAGGTGTAGTTGCTATTTATGCTATTCAAGCGAGAATTTATTTTGAACGCGACTTAGAAAAGTATATTTTAACCCTGTCTTACCGAGTATCAAAAGCGGGCGAAGATGCTGTGACAAAGATGCCTATTGGAATTTTGCTTTTTAACGAAGAGAGGAAAATTCAATGGGCTAATCCATATGTTACTTCTGTTATTACGACAGATGTTATTGGAAAGCAAATTGAGGAGATAAGTGAAGAGCTCCAAACATTATTAGATGAGGGGATTAGTAGTGATACAATAAAAATTGGAGATTTGGTTTTTCATGTGTCAATTGAAGCGGATGAACGGCTCATTTACTTTTTAGATGTTACCGAGAAAGAAGAGGTACAAGAACGTTTTGAAGAAACACAAACAGTTGTAGCTTTTATTTTACTTGATAATTATGATGAAGTAACGCAAGGCATGGAGGATCAACTCCGTAGTCGTTTAGTGAGTCAAGTGACATTGACGCTTAACAATTGGGCGAATGAAAAACAAATCTTTTTAAGAAGAACAGCATCGGATAAGTTTATTGCTATTATGAATGTTAAGGCATTAAAAGAGGTTGAAAAGAATCGGTTTGATATTCTTGATCAAATTCGAGAAATAACTGGGAAAGAAAAAGTACCCATTACATTAAGTATTGGAGTAGGTACAGGTGAAGATTCATTAAGGGAACTAGGGTTATTAGCTCAATCCAGTTTAGACTTAGCATTAGGAAGAGGCGGCGATCAGGTTGCCATTAAGAGAAAGAATGGAAAAGTTACTTTTTATGGTGGGAAATCCAATGCACTTGAAAAACGGACAAGAGTGAGAGCACGTGTCATTTCGCATGCGTTACGTGACTTCGTTTTGGAAAGTGAGCAAGTGTTTATTATGGGCCACAAAAATCCTGACATGGATGCGATTGGTGCATCGATCGGTGTCCAAAAAATAGCTGAGGTAAATGAAACGGAAGGATATATTGTCTTAGACCCTAATGACATTAATCATGATGTCCAAAAGCTTATGGAAGAAGTGGAAGATCATGATGACTTATGGTCAAAGTTCATCACACCAGCTGAAGCGTTAGAACAAATTACATCTGAAACTCTATTAATTGTTGTTGATACACATAAACCTTCACTTGTTATAGAAGAGGCGCTGCTAAATAAGGTCGAACGTATTATTGTTCTCGATCACCATCGTCGGGGTGAGGAGTTTATTAAAGATCCAGTTCTTGTTTATATGGAGCCATATGCTTCGTCAACAGCTGAATTGGTTACTGAACTGTTAGAGTATCAACCGAAAAAGTTGA
The DNA here is from genome assembly GCF_036663575.1 of Halalkalibacter flavus. Lineage (NCBI taxonomy): Bacteria > Bacillati > Bacillota > Bacilli > Caryophanales > Bacillaceae > Halalkalibacter > Halalkalibacter flavus. The sequence continues at coordinate 2,685 of NZ_JAWRVK010000071.1, read as the reverse complement.
AAATGGATCGGTTAGAGGCAACGGCTCTTTTAGCTGGAATTATTGTTGATACAAAAAGTTTTGCCGTTAGAACAGGAGCACGCACATTTGACGCAGCATCTTTTTTACGTTCAAATGGTGCAGATACAGCTTTAGTTCAAAGACTTTTAAAAGAGGACTTGGACCATTATGTAAAGCGTGCTAAATTAGTAGAAAGTGCTGAGTTTTATCATGACGGTCTTGCCATTGCCACAGCTAATGAAGAAGAGACATATAGCCAAATCCTTATAGCTCAAGCTGCAGATACCTTACTTACGATGAAAGGAGTCGTTGCATCCTTCGTCATTTCAAAACGAAAAGATGGCATTATTAGCATTAGTGCTCGTTCATTAGGGGAAGTAAATGTCCAACTAATTATGGAACGAATGAATGGCGGAGGTCATTTGACTAACGCTGCAACTCAGCTTGAAGGCATGACGATGAATGATGCAAAAGAACAATTACAACATGCTATAGATGATTACTTAGAAGGGGGAAAATCATAATGAAAGTTATCTTTTTAGCAGATGTGAAAGGCAAAGGGAAAAAAGGGGAAACAAAAAATGTGTCGGAAGGTTACGCAAGAAACTACCTGATTCCAAACCAATTAGCTGTTGAAGCTACTCAAGGAAACTTAAAAAACTTAGAAGCGCAGAAAAAGAGTCAGCAGAAAAAAGCGGACGAGGAGCTCGACCAAGCAAAAGCGTATAAAGAAGAATTAGAAGCATTGACGGTTGAAATTAAAGCCAAGTCAGGTGAAGGTGGCCGTTTATTCGGTGCTATTTCAACAAAGCAAATTGCTGAAACATTAAAGAAGATGAAGAAAAAGGTCGACAAGCGTAAGATTATGCTTGATGACCCAATTCGTGCATTAGGATACACAAATGTGCCAATTAAGATCCATCCGGACGTAATAGCAACAGTGAAAGTTCATGTTGTCGAAGAAAAATAAATGTGTGATTGATGAGGGTGTCCTAGAATGGACACCCTCTATGCAATGCAATCGTAATCTAGGAGAGGAGAGAGAGCATGAGTGACTTGTTTGCAGACCGTACACCACCACAGAACATTGAAGCTGAGCAAGCAGTCTTAGGTGCTATTTTCTTAGCAGATGAAGCGCTAGTTACCGCTTCAGAACGTTTATTACCAGATGACTTTTACCGCGCGTCTCATCAGCGAGTTTATCAAGTTATGCTTGATTTGGCTGAAAAAGGGGAACCTGTCGACCTCGTTACCGTAACGGCCGAGTTACAAGATCGAAAGTGGCTAGAAGAGATTGGCGGAGTTGCTTATTTAGGCGATTTAGCGAATGCAGTTCCAACGGCAGCAAATGTTGATTATTATAGTAGAATTGTTGAAGAAAAGTCTGTATTACGCAGGTTGATAAAAGTAGCAACAAATATTGCTGCGGATGGGTATGCGAGTGAAGAAGAAGTCGATACGATTTTAACAGAGGCAGAAAAAACAATTTTAGATGTCTCACAACGAAAAAATACGAGTGCGTTTATATCAATTAAAGATGTTTTAATAGAAACGTACGACAAAATTGAAGAGTTGCAAAATCATTCAGGCGAGATTACAGGAATTCCAACTGGCTTCGTAGAGTTAGATCGAATGACAGCAGGGTTCCAGCGCAATGATTTAATTATTGTTGCCGCTCGTCCATCTGTTGGTAAAACAGCTTTTGCGCTTAATATTTCACAAAATGTTGCAACAAGAGCAGGAGAGAATGTAGCCATCTTTAGTTTGGAGATGGGTGCGAGCCAGCTTGTTCAACGTATGCTTTGTGCAGAGGGGAATATCGATGCCCAACGAATGAGAACAGGGGCGCTAACCTCTGAAGACTGGCAAAAGTTAACGATGGCAATGGGCAGTCTTGCTAAAGCTGGTATATACATTGATGATACACCTGGGGTGAAAGTTAACGATATTCGTGCAAAATGCCGTAGATTAAAACAGGAACATGGCTTAGGGATGATTATGATTGACTATTTGCAACTTATTCAAGGAAACGGCAAATCGGGTGAAAACAGGCAACAGGAAGTATCAGAGATCTCCCGTACGCTAAAGCAGATTGCCCGTGAGCTTGAGGTTCCTGTTATTGCCCTTTCACAGCTTTCTCGTGGGGTAGAATCGCGCCAAGATAAACGTCCAATGATGTCAGATATTCGTGAATCAGGAAGTATTGAGCAGGATGCTGATATCGTTGCTTTCTTGTATCGTGACGATTACTATGACAAGGAAACTGAGAACCAAAACATTATTGAAATTATTATCGCAAAGCAACGTAACGGTCCAGTTGGGACAGTAGAACTTGCCTTTGTAAAGGAATATAATAAGTTCGTTAATTTAGAACGACGTCATGATGAGAGCAACATGCCACCAGGAGCTTAAAGATTTATAAGAAACAGGGCGAACTTCCCTGTTTCTTATAAATCGAAGCGATGAGCGGAGCCGCCGTAATGTTTTAAGCCTTTTAGGAGTGGGTTTCTCCTAAAAGGCGCACGGCGAGAGAAGCCAACGCAAACATGTTCGCACGGCTATGATAAAAGGCCGTTCTTTCCTTATTCTTAAAGACGAAGCGACTGATGGAGCCGCCGTAATGTTTTAAGCCTTTTAGGAGTGGGTTTCTCCTAAAAGGCGCACGGCGAGAGAAGCCAACGCAAA
>NZ_JAWRVK010000070.1:0-12842 GCF_036663575.1 Halalkalibacter flavus | reverse complement strand
GAAGTCAACGTGGACAAGTCTTCGACTCGGAAATCTCCTTGTTTTCGGTTATTTCGCTTTCCTTCTCCAATGAAGGGGACGTTAAGCCAGTTCTTGGTCATTTATGAGTTACGCTTTGGACTGTTTGAACACTTCGTCCTGCCACAGTTGGTAAAGATAGATGATAATCGCAAAACCGACCATCATAGCAACAATAGCAATGGTAGGCAAAGTCGATTCACTTGAAACAAGCCCCATCCGCTGCAATACCGGGTAAACGATGTACATAAATACCCCATCCAAAAGTATATTGACAGTCAAATACATCCAGAATTTTCCGAAAGTAAAGTGGAAAACCCAGATAACTATAACTAAATATGCTCCATACACCCAAGGTACCGGGGCGACTTTATCCCACCCGAACAGACTGGAACCTGTCTCTTTCCACCATCCGTAATGGTAAGCCGCTTGATATGACAAGGTATGAATAACGGTCATAAATAGAGCTACCGGCATGTACCTGCGTACAGTATCCATTTTCAAAAAAAACAAGGACGCCCAAGACAATATCAAGAGTAACCAGAGAATAATCTGTTTCATGTCATTAATACCTCACATTAGTTTTATGAGTAGTGTTACTCTCGGTTCATATATTTATTCGATTTATCCCTAAAAGTAACTGAAACACCGACTTGGTTAAGCAGACTAACATTCCAATTGAGAATAATGTTTGCGGTTGGCTACGATTAAGAGGGTTTTACCTCATTCTTTATATACCATTTAAGCTTGGTGCTTTCTATTTAAATGCTGATAAATACTTTATGGTCAAATAAAAATTTGTGATTACATACATTACGGTTCACCTTGCTTAATCTTAAACTAATAACAGATATTCCATAATGTGGCCCTATTGCCAAAGAAGAAAGAAATGATTTTTAACCAACTTGATAAAAAAGTCTTTCTAAAGAAAAAACAGTAGCATAAAGCTAATGTAAAGAGCTAATGTTGTGGCAGCTCCTATAGCTTATTGTCTCATCGAGGTAGTTTATTCTTACAAATTATAAATGGTTTATTTAGGAGGATGACAATTGAAAGTAAAAACATTTTATGGATGGTCTGAAAAAGGAATGGATAAGAAAGTAAATGAGTTTTTAAGTGATACCTCTATTGATATAGTAGATATAAAATTTTCATCTACCATATTCTATTTTAGTGCAATGGTTATATACAAAGAAAAAGTGTATTGAAGCTAACGATGATCTTTACTAGAGAAATGTAACCATCCTCCATTTAATTAGGAACATTTCGCACAAGTACAGTCCTTCACAATCTCTAATTATTTAAACATAAATTCCCAATTTAATTGCCAAATCTTATTCCATTATCTGGCCCTTTAGTTTAATTAAAATTATTTTGAATTTTCCTAATATTACTTAATCACTTAATCCATTAAATATGGAAAAAGCACGTTCAATGAAGAACGCGCTTACCCAGTTTGGTAAAGTTCAATTCTTTTATTAAAAGTATTTGCTATAGAAATCGTGTCTCTGCTTTCCACTTAGTTGTGCATATATTTTAGTTGTTTCACTTTTTTCGTGACCAAGTAAGCTCTGGATTACTTCAAGAGGTGCTCCGTTGTTGATCATGTGAGTCGCATAACTATGTCGTAATTGATGTGGGTGAATACTCTTCTTAATTCCTGCACGACATGATATACGCTTAATGATATACCTCATAAGGTCGATACTCATACGTTTTTGGGGTCTTCTTTCGGTGATAAACAGGCATGGATCCTCATCGTCCCGTTCGTCGAAATACCTTTTCAACCATAGGGAGCAACGAGTATTAAAGTACACTTCTCTTTCCTTATCGCCTTTTCCCTGTACAATAACAGAATTCGTAGAGAAGTTAATATCATCACGATTGAGTTTTACGATTTCTCCAATACGACAACCGGTAGAATAAAAAAATTCAAATAATGCGTTTTCCATGGAGGTATGGCACGCTTCTCTGAGATGTTCTATCTCGAGCTCTGAAAGGAATTTTGGGATTCTTTTACCCAGCTTTGGTTCTTTCAATTTAGCAGCTGGATTCTTGGAAATGAAGCCTTCATCATATGTCCATTTGAAAAGTGATCGAATACAACGAACTCGATGCCCTAGGCTAGAAGGCTTTAAATGTTCTCCGGCCTCAATTAAGTAGCTTTTGAGTTTCTCTGTAGTAAATTCACCCATATCGATATTGCCAAAGAATCTTAATAATAGATTGTATTGAAAGCAATAGGTTTTCAATGTTAGAGCAGAATATCCCTCGATTTTCTTATCAAGTTGATACTTCTCCCAAGCTTCAGATAATAACATTGCACTTTCACTCTCCCGGATTATGAACCAATTAATCTTAATTCTATTATGCTCAAAAATTGTAAATTTCATACTAAAGTTATTCAACAATCTAAGAACACAATTTTCAGGAAAGTCTTATAACCCTTTGGAGACATAATAAAGACGCTTTCCCTATTTCAGAAAAGCTCCCGATTGTAAAAGATGATTGCAATGCCTTATTGAACAAAACACCCGTTTGTTTAATAAGAACCTATTTAATTTCTACCCAAAATAAGCAGTAGTAAGGTAGAAAGGCTCCCTTCTACTCGACTGCTATTCATTTTATTTTCTATCCATTCACCTAAGATGAACAACCGCCGCTGCAGCTTGAGCAGGAGGAACTGCCTCCACTATCCCCGCTGCCATCTGCGGGACCATCACCATGGCCATGGTCATTTCCGAAACGATCTGTGAAAGCTGTGCCGCAGAAAATGGCGGTGGAGCAACCGCTTGTGTTTGTCGCTGCCTGAGTAAAGGCATATACTTTTGCGTATTCCCAATATTCATCAAAATAATAATAGGAGAAGAAAACCATTACAAGGGACAAGAAGGTCATATCACCGTATGTCCGTTGCTTTGTAAATGAGCCTTTTTTATCAATCCGATAGATCTTTTCCGCTTCACTTAGTTGTTGTTTCATTCGATCCACTAAATATTCAGCCAGCTCTTTGTTATCTTCATTTTGACGAAAATATTTTTTAATTAATTCATCTTGACTACTTTCCTTAAACTCTTTTAAAATTTCACTGGACAATGGGTGTTTAAAAAAACTTCCCCAGGCCTTCCAGCTAAATTCGGTAATTTCAAAAAGCTGCGAGAAAACCCAATCAAATAAGGCGCGATCATGTGGTGCCGGCTCTGGATTGTTGTTCGGGATATGGTGAAGCATTTCTCCTAAAAATCCCTCCGAAAAAACCTGATATTCTTTTGTAAAAAGAATCATCTCATGCCATATTTCATCCACATCTTTACTAAACATAGGCGCTTTCCGGAGAAGATTTGATACTAAGAAATAGCGCTTTAACTCAAACAGTAGCCATTCAAACTCAACCTCACTCCGATTGGGATTCTCCTGAAGGAATCGCTGTTTTACTTGTTGTATATATTTATAGCCTAATGCCGTATTTAGCTGATGAAGCAAAGGCTGTATTGGGACAAGATTCAGTGCACCGAGATCTTCCGGGATGTTCTCCTTTCTTAGTTTAGGCCGATTTTTTCCGTTTGTTGCCATTATTCCAACTGTTAAACCCATTAATAGTAGAAATCCTACAGTCACACCAATAATCATTCCACTCCCCCTTACTCAAATAAACGTTTTCATTCAATAAAAATATCTTAATTTACTCAATACATTTTTTCATGATGGGGTTTCTGAAAAAAGATAAAACAAAAAGTCACGAATAAAATCTCAGAAATTTAAAAAGCAATGTCAAAATGACAATCATCAAGAGAAATATTATTGAAATCGAAAGAACCTTATTCGGCTTCTTTAAATTTCCAAATAATTTATTCTCTATCTTCACTCCGAAAATTAGTAAAGATACAGAAATTAATACAAGAATCAAATGATTTAGTAATCCTAAATATAATAAAATCAATATAATTATACTAACAATAAGCAATGTCCACATAAGATAAAATACCACTTCTTCTTCAGTTCCATATTTAAACCTGTAATTTGTTCATAAAAAAATAAACGAGCCTCATATTGAAGTTTCGCCCCCATTAGCATTGAACAATATCCTGAATATAACTTAAATAAACCTTAAGGTTATAACAATGGATAACCCGATTAGTGCTCCAATATCTACCGCAAAACTCTTATTCTCTTTTCTTTTTTGAAATACAGTTATCAGCTTCCCAAGTATTACTAACACAATTGATATAACTATTACTGTACTACTAAAAGTTGCAGTGAATGTGACATCAGACACAAGAACTATTATTGTTGGAATAACAATCAATAATACAGCACTCAAATACAAGAACAATTTGAACCTATCCATTTTTATGAAAAATTACCTCCTCTTATTTATCTAACAACAGTTAATTCTTCTTCAACTCTTCTACCCGTTACTTTAAGTACATCCTTCACAACCTCTAATTATTTTAACATAAATATCCAATTTAACTGCCAAGTGTTATTCAATTATCTGGCCCTTTCATGAAGAAAGACGCTTTACTTATTTCAGAAAAGCGCCTAGTTAGTTGAATAACTTACAGATTTAGTTATTTTCTTACAGGATCTAATTTCATCATTGCTCCAAAGTATTGTGAAGCGGTGGTAAAAGAAATAAATGCACAAAGCTCACTTATTTCTTCCTCGGTCAAGCATTCCTGCAAAACTTTAAAAGCTGAATTTGAAATATCACCCTTTTGCTTTAAAAACACCTCCGTAAACGCAACCGCAATAGAAGTTTTTTCATCAAACCTTTCAAGCTCAGGTTTACCTTTCGCTTTACAATACTCACATCCATTACTTTGGGCTAATGTTCTTCTTACTTGTTCTTTTAACTCAAAAGAGAGCCGCCCTTCTTTTTCTAATACATTTCCTAGATGAGCCCAGCCTTGCATTACTTCTACGTTATATCCTAAAAGCCGTTGAAATGGTGTGTCTCCGAAACTTGATTCCTTAATTCTTGCCACTTAAAATCCCCCTTTGTTATATTAATTATAGAAAATAAAATACTTGTATAACATTAAATCCATAATTAATTATTGATAAATTCATTAAATAATTAATAAATAAAGGGGAATTCCTTTAATAATGAAAATTGATGATATTGATAGAAAGATATTAGATGAATTACATAACAATAGTCGCTTATCTATGAGTGAACTTGGAAGAAGAGTTAATTTATCTTCTCCTTCTGTAACAGAACGGGTTAGGCAAATGGAATCATTTGGTGTTATCAAAAGCTATACATTAGACATTGATTATGAGAAATTAGGTCTCCCTATCCAATGTATTATCGAAGCAACAGTCAAAAACGGAGATTATAAATCGTTTAAAAATTTTATTCAGAAACTCCCAAACGTACAGTTTTGTTATCGTATAGCAGGAAATGCATGTTTTATGCTTAAAATACACTTCGAAACCTTTTCAAAAGCGGAGCAATTTATAGAAGAAGTAAATCCGTATGCACAAACGGTAACACATTTTATTTTCTCACAAGTGCCAACAGTTCCGCGTTCCACGAACTAACAGTTGTACCTCCCCATAAAATTTGGGTAGATTATTCAACTAAACTCCCTCTATTAAAGAAAGGAAAATCTAGTGTTATTCAACAATCTGGCCCTTTTCATGAAGAAAGACGCTTTCCTTATTTCGGAAAAGCGCCCGATTGTTGAAAATCAATGCTTAAACCTTATTCAAGATAAGCTCACCGTTAGCTTAACTACGATTCAAAATTCTTTTTCTCATAAGTACGAATAAAATAATCAAATCGCACCGCAATCCATATCAACACCATAGCACTTATGCCGTTCCAAAATCCTTCGAAAAATAAACCAATTCCTCCACCGATTATGATATAAAGCATCAATTGACTAGGCATCATAATTTCCCTCCATTTAGACTTCTCATTTATGCAACAAGAACAGCGATAGCTTCTTGTGCTATCGCTATCCGTTACTTAAAGAAGCAAAATCATTTAGCAGGCATTGAAAAAGTTATTATACTACTATTGCCTTGTTCTATTTTCGAATAAATTTCTTTAACTATTTCTTTCGCTCTGTCATTTGTGTCATATTTCCCTAATACTTTACTCCAATAGACAAAAAAGCTTCTGCTAATAACTCCTTCAATAAAATTGCCTTTTACGGTTACTTCTTTAACATTTACCAAGACCTTTGTATCTTGAGTTATAATCCATAACATAAAAGTAATCTCCCCCTTGTATTTTATCTTTCTTCTTGTGCTTTCTGCCTCTATAGTTTAAGTACATTCCTTCACAATCTCTAATTATTTTAACATAAATATCCAATTTCACTGATAAGTGTTATTCAAAAAAATGGCCCTTTTCATGAAGAAAGACACTTTCCTTATTTCAGAAAAGCGCCCGATTGCTGAAGATCGTTATTAAAGGAGCGCACCCGTTAGCTCAACAAGAAAATTATTATTTTGAACAAGATACATTTCTTTCAAGCACAATAGGACCAGACTTATTTGTATTTGATTTTATTGTTCGTACTTTAATTCGGGTTGGTCTCATTGTTGGGGAAATCTCATCTAAATTTCCAGACCAATTGTTCTCTAAATAGTTATTAAGTTTAAATGTCCAACTTATTTCATCTGGAATATAGGCTAAAACCTCATAACTATCATAATCTCCAAACTTTGATGGATTTGGCATATGTAAAGCGTGTAGGCTAAGGCTTGTTCTTTTATCATTAAACTCTCTTTCAATATTATAAAGGAGCGCTACGCCTTTAGCATTTTCAGGTATTCCTTCAGTTGGTTCAAGTATCACAGTACAAGGAGGAGATGGTTTAAATTCACTTTCTGCATAAGTTATTAAAGGTGAAATGGCTAAAGTAATAAATACACTAAGGCAGATTTTCTTCATATTAAAAGCTCCCTATATTGTTTTCTCAGTAGGTTTCCTTTTAATAAAAAAATTATTTATATGAAGGCTTTGTTAAACAATGCTGCTCGTTAACACAATAAGAAGTGCGCTGACCTTGTTAAATCAACGCACCCTTTAGAATAACTTACTAACGACCAGCAAATTGTTTTCCGAAGATTTTCTCCAAGTTTTGTAAAATCACCTTATTCTTGCCTGTATATTGAACAATAATATTCCCCTTTTTAAAATAATGAGGGTCTGATATATAACTAATTGAAGCATTTCCGATATTCCCATCTGGATGGATAGCAGAAGCGTCTTTTTCCATATCCTCTTTTGTTGGATACTCGTATATCAAAATATATTCCCCACTCACATTAATCGCCTTTGGTGGAACGGAAAAGAACGGGTCTTTCTCGTTATTTTCTATAATACTATAATTCACTTTTGCTCCTTCAAGTTCCTCTACAAGTTGAGCAAAATCAAATAAACCTGTGTTGTTTGAACAGCCTAATAAAATTAAAAATAAGAGCAACACTGATATGTATAACCTCATAAGCCACACCTTTTTAAATACATTGTATAACCGAAAGCTATGAATTATACTGACAGGCTTTATTACACTATCCTGCCTCGTTAGTAAAAAACGTTCCTGCTGCTGTTGCAGAAACGCTAGTTAGCTTAATGAATATAACCCCTTTAATTTTTATATTGTTCTCTTTTAAATTTTTCTTCTAGTTCTCCTGTTATTGCGTTGAACATCAAGTAAATCATGTTTTTTCTGCTCTGATCCCAACCAATAACCTTCACGAGTGGAATTTTTTTTCCGGATCTTTAGTGAAACCAAAATTATATCCTTTAGCAAAAATGTCTCCTGGATATATTTTGGTAATTTCTTGTCCCTTTTTCAGTAATTCAGGTGTATCATACTTGAATTTTTCAACACTAGAGATAAAGTGGCTCTCAGACATACGGTCTAATTCATTAGGTAAATGCGTTTTTTTTCCACACTTTCCCATCTCGAATAGTTACTACATACCAATCTGTCTTACCTGGTATACCAAATTGGATGTTCCAATGTTTTCTCCTACCATCCATTCCTGCCTGAGCTTCATCTCTATCAACACTACTTCCGTTAAATAACATCGCTTCTTTATTCCACTTCAGTGCCTCATTTTGTGCGATCTCAATCGCTTCTTTTAATGTTAAGCTCAATTTTGAATTAGAACTTTCTCTTTTCTCATTTTCAGTTGTTTCTTTTCCATAGACATTAAAAGTTAAAGTAAATAATGATAATACTATGACTGATATTACAATAAAACGCTTCATTTTAATCTCCTTTGATATTTTATCAAAGGTTATTTTCCCCTACTATTAATTGGATATGTTGTTTGTTCCTTATTCAACTCTTCTGCTTCGTTACTTTAAGTGCAATACTTCACAATCTCTAATTATTTTTTACATAAATATTCAATTTAACTGCCAAGTCTTATTCCATTATCTGGCCCTTTTCATGAAGAAAGACGCTTTCCTTATTTCAGAAAAGCGCCCGATTGTGGAAGATCATTTATAGATAACCTTATTGAAGATAAGCCTCCGTCTTCACTAATACTTGTTTCTTTTGGTTTCAATAAGCACCCTAAATAGTCGACATTTTTTTAATTAATAGATTAAAAGCTGACTCATTAAATCAGCTTTTGGGTAAGCATTGCTATTGGATGCTTTCTGCAATCTGAAGAATTTCTTCTTTTGATAGATCTTCTGTAGAAGTTAATTCAAACAGTAATTCATCTTTTTCCCAAGAAACAAATTGCATATCATACATTTTCGTATAGGTACCTTCAACAGTACCAATTTCTACTAATTCAGTGTTCTCTAGATTGGGAGAGATTTGTGGTTCTGATGAGATAGTAAACATTAGAAAATTCCCTTCTGAATCAGCATATTCAACCATTGCCATTCCTAAGTCCAATTCACCAAAGTAGCTTGCTTGCTTAAATTCATAGCCTTCTGGAAGATATGATAGTTCAGGTACATGATAGGACGTTGTTTCTTGGAGTTCTTCAAGGGTCAATGATTCCTGCATTAAATCCTCCATCGTTTGGACCTTAGCACCTTCTGGAATTTCAAAATGAAATAATTCATCATCTATTTCAATATTGTATTCAATGTAAGTGTATTCCATTTCTGATGTGAATTCATCACTGACCATTTTCATTTTTAATGGCATATACGTTTCTTCATCAACCCATACTTCATACTCGGTAGCTATTAACCATTCGTCTTCTTGGTTTTCATTTGGAGTTAAAGATAAATGAATAGTTTGTCTATCAGCAACGGTTTCTTTTCCTTTAGCTACAACATCATTGGAGTTCATCATTTCGGTTAATACGTTGCGAATCATCTCCGATTCACTTGGCATATCTTCAGTCAGCTCACCTATTCCATCAAAAATCGTTACGGTATGATTTGTCTCATCATACGACCAAGACTGCTCACTATTTGATACAAATAGATGTCCATCCTCCATTTCTACGCGACTTTTATTAGGTTTTACATTCCATTCCTTATATGTCATTGATTCTGAGTTTCCTGCAAATTCAATATTACTAGTCACTTCACCATAGTAACTTTCAAGATTTTCCTGAGCCTCGACCGCTTTTTCAATAATTTCATCAGAATTTTGGACGGAACAAGCCGACGTAAAGACTACTAACGCTATTAAACTAGCCCATAGAGATAATGTTTTCATTTTTCTTTCCTCCTAGTATTTTAATTTCCATTTATAATAATAACATTTATTCCCAAAAAATTGGAATTAAAATACAAATTGGGTGTTTTGCCCAACCCCTGGAAACGGTCCCTTTTGAAAATATATACTATAAGTACTGATTTACAACGTTAAGGAAATCCCAATATAAAGAGCCCAATTTCTCAAGTATTAAAATTGAGAAATTAGGCTTTTTTTATTACTCCATAATACGAATGCGCCCGATTGCGGAAGATCGTTATTAAAGGAAAGCTCCCGTTACTTTTAATAAAACAAAATTACAAAGTAGAGAAAAATGAATAAAACTTGAATAAACACTCTAATTCATTTTTATTTATTTGCTTTAATATTCTCCTCCATTATGCTTGCTATTTCAATTGAATTATATTTGTTGCTCGTTTTCAAACCATTAACAAGATTTTGTTGCCTTTCTATCGAGTGATTTTGGTTTAGTTTCCATTTTCCTTCAATCTTATTGATTGAAATCTCAAATCCAACTATACCGTTCATTAAGCCACCTATAAATTTATTATCAAATTGAGTATTCCACGGGTTTGGCATAGATGCTTCATAAAAATCAACTGTCTTTTCCATTAATTCAACCATTTCTTCTTTTTCATCTATTATTCTAACTGTTCCATAGACATGGACTGCTACATAATTCCAAGTAGGTACAGTATCTTCTTCGTTATACCAAGTTGGTGAAATATAAGTGTGTGGTCCAGAGAACACAACAAGGACTTCTTGATTACTTAAGTTTTTCCAATGAGGGTTTAGTTTTGCCATATGGCTAATTAAAACACCACCCTCCCCAATATTTTCATCAATCAAGAAAGGTAAATGTGTCGCAAATGGACCACTCTCTACCTGAGAAAACAAAATCCCAAAACTGTTACTCTTTATAAAGTCATATAATTTAGTATTATCTCTAACTTCAAATGCTTTTGGAATGTACATAACTAATCCCCTTTCTACATTTTTAAATAATAATACAATTAAATGGATTTTTATACAATATTTTGATTAAAAAACCTCTCTTACTAAATGAACTATTCGTTACTTTAAGTACAACCCTTCACAATCTCTAATTATTTTAACATAAATATCCAATTTAACTGCCAAGTCTTATTCCATTATCTGGCCCTTTTCATAAAGAAAGACGCTTTCCTTATTTCAGAAAAGCGCCCGATTGTGGAATAACTTTTATTTCTTATCTCTAATTTCTCCCAAATTTCTATTACACGATTGTTTTGATTTTCTATATTCTTTAACCTTTTTTCAATAATATTTGAAGAAAAAATACAACATTTTTTATTATAATCATTAATCAAACCGTCAAGAAATCACTATGAATCTTGGAATGAGACATTTTAAACGTTTTTAATAAATATATTATTTCATCAAAGACAAATTCAACATAGTTGTTGTTGTTAATATATACTATGACATATATTGCAATTTCAAAAATAATGTTACTCTCAGAATTATTGATAGTGTCATTATATATATAGAGCACTTTGATGAAATCATATTTAATGTATTTGTTAAAGTTATTGTTGAAATAAATGTTAATGTTAACAGCAAAAATAATAACATTTGGGATTTGTAAGGACGGCTGTTCTTAGTTTACCAGTAACGGGATTACTTCGTATCTATTAAGTAAAGAAGAAAAAGTTTTAGCCATTGATTGGATAGACAGGGAATTTAACCAACTTCATAACCGGTGAGCATGACATATATAACACCTTCAAAGAAGTAACGGCCACCCTGAATGAAGATGCTCGTTTTTGTAACATCAAGATCAATAGAACCTGGACATTGATCCCTTCTAATGATTTTCTGGCTAATTTATCAAAAAGAATGTTTGAAACAGGGCCCAAAATTAGATGAGCTGCAGAAAGCACTCGTACCCGTTATGGGAGATTACGAATGGGAATATCTTTGATACACCACCGTTTCTATCAGAACAAAACGTAATGCCCTTAAGTACATACTCAGAAGCTGGCAGTTATACAGTGGTGATGTTTGATGGGGCGATGTGAAAGACTTCCACCTGGCGTTTAGCTATTTCAGGTTTTCAAGTAAACTCCGAATTTAATAAGAAAAGTGACTATATTTGTTCAACAATCTAGCAAAATACATGAAAAAGACGCGTTCATTTAATAAACGCGCCCTTTTTAGAATAACCTTAACCATTTTCATACAACATCTACTTTATCTTTGTCATTTCTTCTTCTAACATATCACACAGATTGGACAAAAGATGGCTATAGTTACTTTTAACTTTTTCATAAATTAGTTTAGCTTCTTCTTTATCATAAAGATGATAGGTTTTATTACGGTCTACCATCATATCAATCCATTGTTCTCCGTCTTCAATTAAGCCATATGTAAATGCTTCTCTTATTGTTGTCCTAGGACTTTTAATTTCAGTGATCCCTGTATATTCTAAAAACATTTTCATAAGTTTCCAACTTAATTCAAAAGTGAACTCAAATCGCTGAATGACACCGTCGTAAATAATATCATCTTCTATTTTGTTGCTTCATTAAGCCTAGCACTCGCACGTTTGTAATCATTAGGCTTCTCGAAGAGCCTTTCCTTGTTCATATACAACTACACCATCTTTCCTAATATTGAAAATCAGTTTTTCTTTATTTAGACGCTCTATAAAAACAACATCAATTTTTAAGGGCGTGGACATTTCATTAATTGATTGTTCTATCAAGTTTTGTTGAGTAAGAGAACTTTCATTTGTAAAAACAGCTAAATCAATATCAGAAGATCTGTGGTAATCCCCTCTGCTCTTGATCCAAATAAAACAATTTTTTCTATCTGATCGTTTTTTGAGCAGAAACTTTGTAAGTCATTGATAAAGCGTTTTGATATTCCGGTTGCATTCCAATGAGATTCCATTACAGTTTCCACCTCAATCCTTTATAAGTATTTACAATTATTTTAGCAATAATTAGTTAAAACACGAACTAAAAAAGGCTATAGACACTTATAGCTTCTATTTACTTCCTAACAATCCCCTTTATTAATTCAAGATTATGTCTCTTTAATGAATGGATCTAGGTCAATATTTTGGACACAAAAAAGTTAACTTTCTTACCAATTATCAAGTAGACTCAGGTGGCTTGA
>NZ_JAWRVK010000069.1:0-13513 GCF_036663575.1 Halalkalibacter flavus | reverse complement strand
CTTAAATCTTAGAGAATGAAATAAAGTCAAAATAGAAACCCCACTTTAAAAAAGTGGGGTTTCTCGACAATCTGAGAAGATGATGTCTGTACTGTACAGACATCATCTTCTTTTTGATCGATCAGTCACTCTTTATTTTTAAGGTTATCCGTGTTTTTCTTTCTTTGGGGAGTATCGGGAAGTTCGTTTACCGATATGACATCATTGGTCTTTTTGACCGGCTTTTTCCAATGCTGTTCGTTGTTCGGCAAATCATCAAACCAAGCAGCATCTGGAGGACAATCGAGTACCATAAACTTACCATAGTCCTCATCCCTAGATTGATGGTATTTAAGATAGGCCTTACCCTTATCAATAGCCAGTATCTCAATTTTCCCTGAAGTGTGGCTCATCACAAGTTTTACACGTTTTCCTAAGCCGGAAGTTTTTGCTTTTGCTTTTTCAACAATTTTATAAACTCGCTCAAGTGAGAGGACAAATGAATCGTTGCCTGCGACAGGTCTATTTATAAAAAAGTAGTATGGTGTTACCCCTGCCCAAGATAATTTATCCAGCAATTCACTAAGAATAGCGGAATCATCGTTTATTCCTCTTAACACAGGTGTTTGGTTTACTACGATTACACCGGCATCATGTAGTGCCTTGAAGCATTTTTTGGCCTCTTCAGTAATTTCTCTAGGGTGGTTAATATGCGCCATTAAATATATACGGTTTTCTTCTGTAGAATACTCCCTTAGCAATTCTAGCAGCTCTTTGTCTTCATATATTCTCATAGGGTTAAAAACAGGCATTTTTGAACCGAGTCGTATGATTTTGACATGCGGTATAGATCTCAGTCTTTCAATAATTAAACGAAGTTTTTTGGTAGCTAAGGTCAAAGGATCTCCTCCCGTTAACAATACGTTGTTAATTTCGGGGTGGTTCTCAATGTAGTCGAGACCGTCACTTACATCCATCATAGCCTCCTTTACATCGGTACGGAATAAACGCTTTCGGAAGCAGTATCTACAATAAGCTCCACAGACCTCGGATACTAGCAATAACGCCGTTGTACTATACTTATGCTGGCACCCTTTCACTACATAATTTGTATCTTCATCAGAAGCATCCCAGCGACCGTATTCTTGAAGTTCGTCTGTAGAAGGGATAACCAATCGCTTCAGTGGGTCATTTGGATCTGACCAATCAATGAGATTTAAATAATAGTCATTTACACGAAAAACATATTTTTCAGTTATTTTTTTTAAATTCATTTTTTCTTCTTCAGATAAATAGGTAATCTTCTCTATGTTGGTTATATATTTTGGTTTCATAACATTTCAATCCTTCCTTGTACATGGTTAAAAAAAGAAAATTCAGTGCATCGAAGTATATAATTTTAAAAACGATGCATTATGAATCATAATCTAAGACTAAGAGGGATTGACTTTAGCCATGGTAATATAACATAACTATAAATAAATGTGATAATTAAACTAGGCTGCTAGATTATTCCTCTCAACTAAATACTCAAAGTCAGTGAAGCGAATAAAAAATTTAGACGGTTACTCTCGAAAGTTATCAATTATTCTGATATATGAATTTTCCATATTCCAATGGGTTTAAAAAGGCTTTTTTAACAGTTTCTTCATCGTATGCTTTGTGTAAAGAAACTTTTGCCGATTTCGCATTACACTCAATAAACCAAAGACCTCCTTGATCATCCATACCAAAATCAATACCAATTTCACCAAAAGAACCAAAGTTTGCCTCTACGTTTTCATACACTTTTTTGAGGAAACTGTCTACATTATTCCTTTTTCGAATGATTTCATCAACACTATAGTTGAAAAATTTGTCGAAGAATTCTCCAAAAGAATATGCTTTTGAATGAATGGTAATTGGGGAATTTTGCATTCCGAAACGAACAGAAACACCTACAACTTCCAAATCACCACTTTTATTCCTTTGGACCTCTGCACGAAAGTCAACTAGTCTATTATTTATGGACATTAGAGGAATTGCTTGCTGAATAATAAATTGTTTACCTTTAAAGAAGGTACGCAAGAATTTGTATACATCGTCAAGACTCTGTACATGTTTAACTACTAATTGATTAATAAAATATTTGAGTTCAAAGCTCCCATCTTTGTTCTTTTTTAATCGAATGATTTTTCTTCCTCTGCTTCCATTAATCCCTTTAATATATATTTTTTCTTTGTTCTTCATAAAAGATCTTAAATCAATAAGGTCTTTACAACGTTTTGTCTGAGGAAGGTGGGGTTGTAATTCAGGAACCTTTTTGAGGACTTCATAGGTTCTCCATTTATTAAAATGACCTTGTGAGTTTACCTTTTTAATACCTAACTTTGAGAATTTTCTTCTTATTGACTTCACTTTTCTTCTCTGTGATTTTAGAAAGCCTCCAGATCTATCATAAAGAATATCAGGAAGAGGAAACTTCTTCTTCTTCCAAATGCCCTCATACTCATTAAAATACGTACCTCTTATAGTAGAATTTTTTAAATTTACATCAAGGGCTGAAAAAAAATATAATGTAGTACCTGCTTTTATACTTTCGTTTGCTAACATTTCTAAACGAAAGTAAGATGTTAAATTATAGTTTTGATTATTTAATTTTCGGATGACTCCGTTGTTTATAAATACTCCAATAATTGGTCTTTTCATAATGTTTCTAAATACCTCCTGATACTAAAATAGCTTCACTTACTCCAATTTTTTTTATCTTGAAGGTGATAAATCTCGGATTATGCGCAACTCCTCTCAGTTTCTCTAATTTGGTTATCAGTCTCATCAATGCCCAGATTGGAAAATCGAGGGGGCAATTTGAATTCCGTATTCGGTGCTTACCTCATTTATGATATGCTGTAACCGTATGATGTGTCCGCCCTCATCGACACTAATCCAAGACGCCGCAAGCATAGCTCACCTATAAGGAAATGAATATCAATGTAGAAGGTGTTTCTATTTGACATAGGTGTTGATAAAAAACGATATCGTCGCTGTCCTTCTTGTTAATCCTGTATACCGACGGCCCTTTAATATACAACTACCATAGATAGTCCTTAGTTCCATACATACTACGAGCAAAACTAGAGGATTGTATACATATTTACCCAATAAAAGGAAAAAACTATATTGCTCGTAGTTTGGTTCGCTGTCGGTAGATCGATCGTGGCATCATTATGATGGTGCCTAAATAAGGCATGCGATTTTAAACACCCTCTACATAGGTGTTTTTATATGAAACATTAACTCGTATCATAAAGGAGGATGAAACATTATGATTAAAAGACCTGTAAAATATATGTCTAGAAATGAAAGGGAAACACGGGTACAACAAAAGTACCTTAATCCAATGTACAGCCCCAGATAGTAAGCAGGGGAGCTGCTGCTAACGTGGAACATCGTAACTGATCAAAGATGAATGAAAAATGGGTTCGGCGGTCCATATGTTGTCAGTCCCAAAACCCACTCATAGAAAACTTAAACCAGTAAGTTACGTTATCTTTAAGTGGTTAAATTTGAATCGTCTTTTTTTGAGATCGATTCTTCTCGATGAATATTGTCTTGCAACTCTTCAATTTCATGAGATAATTCCGCTAATTTGTTCTCTAGTTCACTAATGAGTATAACCTTTGAGTCTAGCTGTTCCTCGTAATCAAAGGATTGTTCGAGAAGCCCTTTAAATTGATGTTCTAATTGTTTCAGAATGTCCAATTCATTTATTTCAATATTATTATTTACCAAGGAAGGACCATTAGGAAGGAACGAATGTGTATCCTGATTTGATTCATTAAACTTCATAATTATCTCGCTTAAATGATCTTGTGAAGTTTTCATCTCTTGTTTTAGCTGTTCATGTTCTTTTTGCAAAGAGAAATAATTTTCACAATTTTTTTGTAAAGTAGCTGCTTTTTCTTGTAACTCTTGATTGAGTTTTTGATTCTTGGTTAGATCTTCCTCGAGTTGAGCAGTTTTTGATAGTAAATTTCGGTTTTTTTGATTTAACTCGGTAATGGTATCTTCATCTACTTGATGTTTTTGTAAAGCCTCTTCTAATTTTGATTTAGATTGTTCAACTTGTAGTTTGATGTCTTTTTCAACGGAAGCAAATTCCTTCAATTCTGAAATTTCATTCTTTAGATTTTTTATTTCTGCGTGTAAATCATTATTATCCTTCTCAAGGTTTAGTTTAGCTTGATTAGAATCATGAAGTTCATGTTCCAGCTTGTTAATTTTTTCATTGAGCTTTGTTTGTTGAAGATTGTCTGAATCACGATTGTTTTTAAACGTTTGAATAGAGGCTTCAAGCTCAGATATCTTAGTTTGGGAAGTTTGTTTTTCTTTGGCTAAATGTTCGATCTTTAATTTTAAATCTTTTTCGATCGCATTTCTTTCCTCTTTTAGTTTTTTAATTTCTTGTTGCTTTTGCGAAAGAGTAGAGTTGAACGTTTTTTCTTGTTCCGAATACGCCTCAATTTGAGTTCTCAAACCTTCAATTGTCTTCTCATAATCTTCATTGATTGTTTTTAATTCGTCGGACATGATATCGTTCTCTTCGATTAATTGAAGATTTTCTTCTTTCAGTTGCTTTAACTGAGAATAGTGATAGTTATTTTCATAATCCTTGACTTTCGCTTGATACTTAGCGAGTTCTGATTTAAAATAAATGATTTTTTGTTGAAGTTGGATCGTATCGGTTACCTTAATATTGTTTGAGTACAAAGTAGAAACCTCCCGTACCATTTTTATATTTTGTTACACACCTTTACTGGAATGTACAATATTAATATGATAAAAGGATGTAAGGGTTACGTGTCTAATTGTCCTTATTTTCATAGTTTGGTTTTAGAAGGTAAATTAAGTTTCCTCTTTTAAATAACTAAGAATTTCTTCAAATTCTTCTTTGTTATTAGCGATAATTGAGTTTAACTCTTCAAATATCTCTTTAGGAAAAGGAGCACTTTCGTGGCTACTTGCTGTTCCATGACTTTGTTGATTGTCCAAATTCACCAACAAATAGATGAGCAGCATATTTAAAGTATTGCTCTCTAAATAAATGAAACTGTTATTTTTATTTTTTTTATTCCCTTTTAACTGTTCAAGGTGCTCCTTCATAAAATATTGGGTTAATTGTTTAAACAACAGTTCTTGCTCATGATTTTCATTGGTTTCCATTAAATCACCTCAATTTACTTTAATGTCCCATTCACGTAAATTTGATTAACTGCAGGAATTCCTTCCTTGAATTCTTGACAATAGGTAAAACCCATAATACTACCTGAGTATGACTCTTTTGGCAGCCATTTTATTTGGAAGTTTGGAAACGAAATGATCTGATCAGGTTCAAGCGTTTGTTTACCAATTGGTCTTAGCCAATATTCATCCTTATCCGTTTGTTCATTTATTCGTTCCCAGGCACCAGGTGTATTCAATGAAAGGTTTGTTTTTTTGGTTACATATTTACCAGAAAAGGTAAATGGAGAATCGGGTGAAAGTTTAATACAAATATATGGGTTGCTAAGTAATTTATTCCCTATGTTATGAATATGATAAGTACCAATAATTAAGCTTTCCTGTTCCTTTTCGTACGAAATTCTAAATGAATATGTAAAATAGCTAATCATATTCATTTTCTGCTTTTGTTTCTTTTGAGAAACTAAATCTTTAATTTCTTTTAAATAGAAACTTGTTTCATTGTTTAGTTGTTCAATCTTCTCTTTAAACTCATCATAGTGATTTTTATACATTTTTCTCACCCTTAACTAAAAAAATAATGAGAGGAGTATCTCCTCTCATTAACTCTATGCCTTTTTATTAATCATCATCACCATTATTTGGGAATAGAACTGGACATTGTGGTGGAATAACAGGGTCAGGGCATTCTGGAGCGA
The DNA here is from genome assembly GCF_036663575.1 of Halalkalibacter flavus. Taxonomy (NCBI): domain Bacteria; kingdom Bacillati; phylum Bacillota; class Bacilli; order Caryophanales; family Bacillaceae; genus Halalkalibacter; species Halalkalibacter flavus. Next base: position 7,616 of record NZ_JAWRVK010000069.1, on the reverse strand, counting down.
ATGGAGATGGTAAGGAAACAACATCTCTAGGTTGACAGAATTCTGCCATTAACTCAAGAGTAACTGGGAATGTTGATTGAATGCTTTGACATAAGCGTACCACTACTCCTAAATCGATAGTAGTCTCTTCATCTTCCTCATCCTCAGTGCCCGCACAATTAAACTGTTCTACAAAACAACTTACATCAATGTAATTCACGGTAACTGATGTACCTTCAGGTGCACATAGAACTACCTGTTCACGTCGTGTGAATGGGAAAGTTCCAGCTGAAACCGTTTGACCAGTCGTTGTAGTAACAAAAACGGTAACCTCAAAGCTCTTTTGAATCGTTACTACTTGAAGTTCAACTGGCTGTTCATCACCATTAATGATAAAGCTTTGATCTTCACGGCTTAAAATGACAGCTTCACCTGGTTCAACCGAACATGTAACATTTTCAATGTCCTCACACAATAATTGTTCGCCATTTACCTCAGGCAAATCTACATCATCTAAGCTTAAATTAAAAGTTGCCTCGTTTATGAGCCAGTCATAAACCTTCTCAGTATTTATACATAGGGGCTCTGGTTGGCCGCCTTTAAGATTTTTGGCTTGCATGTCGCAAACACCTCCAAATAAAATTAATTTCTTTTCACTTGTAGCATATGATGATAAATAAAGATGGTTACATGTTTAGAAAATTTTTTAAAAACCTTGATGGTAGCCCAATATTGGGACAGTTGAAAAGGGAATCATCCATAATAAGATCTCTCTTGTCTTTAATTGGCTAGAATTTCGTTGACGATTAACCTTATATATCTGTCACGTATTACTGGTGAAAAAACTAATATATTTGGAGAAGGGTGATGAATAATGGAACAGAATAAATTCAAGGGAACTTCAGATATTGAGACATTAAAGAAAAAACTGTTTGTTTATAAACAGACTTTAGAATCTATAAAATCGGAGAATGTAGTGGAAGATTACCTTTTGACAAAAAATGAGTGTATAGAAATAAAAAAACAAGTTTCTACATTAGAAGGAGAAATACAAGAAATGAAAGAAAATCAAGATTTGCAAAAAAGTGGGTATAACAAAAAAATTAAAAATTTATCAAAACAGGTTGAGTCTTTTAATGATTCGATTCAGCTCTTAAAACAAGATGTGGCTTTTTTAATGAATAAAGTGAACAATCCGAATTTTAATGACCTTATTAATAAAATAGATAAAATGATCGACATTCAGAATACCTCGATTTCTTTAATACAAGAAGGACATATCGAAATGAAAGGACTTAAAGAAGAAATTGCCCAATCAAAAAAGCAAGATAAAAATGAAAAGCAACTACCCGTCTCGGATAGTCCTAATCCAAAACAAAAGCATCAACCATCAGGTTACAAACAATTGCAAAATATGCTCAAACATTCTAATCATATTCAACCCTATTTAGATGAAGAAAAAAGAGCAATTCCTAGGCGGCAAAATTATGCCGAAAAGTTACATCAGCAAGCCGTTCCAATTAAAGGGAGGCAGGTAAAACAAGGTTCAATAAATTCAAATGTACCGACACACTATCAAGATCTTAATAAGATGAATGTTTCAAAGAACAAAGTAAAACAAAAGTTTAACAAACCTTCGTTATCATTCAATGACCAAATAACTAATACACTGGGTTCTAAGTATATGCATAAAACAGAAACACAAAACATTTTTCAAGGGAACTATGCTCAAAATCCATCTAAATTAAATCGCAAAAATATACCGATTGAAACGAAAAAGCTAACAAATAAAGAATTGAAAAAAAATACCACTGAAAACAAGACGGTAAATCCAAAAAGTAACCAGAATGAAAATTCTGAGCACAAGTAAGGGAAAATAAGCATAAAAATACGAATATAGAACCAACTATTGAATAGAGAAATGAACCAATAAATTTTAATTGGAAATAATTCATTACTTTTATTAAAGGGGGGATCCCTATTAAAACTGAAAAAATTATAATTCCTGCCATCTGTTTTGAAGAAATAGTTGAACATGGCAGATCTAACCTACCATATGAAGTATGTGGCTTACTCTCTGGAAATAAAAATAATGTTCAGTCAGTTTGGAAATTAGTAAATGAAATAAAATCTGATAGACGTTATTTTGTTGGAAAGAAGGTTGTTGAAGAGACTTTTAAGCAAATTAATAAGCAAAAGGAGAAAGTTATAGCCATTTATCATTCGCACCCAACGACAAAACCTATCCCTTCGAGTTATGATCTCGTTAATCACATCGATGATGAAATAGTTATGGTTATAATCTCTTATAAATTCAAAAAGCCAAAAATAAAATGCTACCGTATTGAAGCTGGAGCTTATGAAGAATGTATTTATTTAATTGAACCAACATCATAGTCTAAACCTTCTTTTGGTAAAGTGCATAAGATAGATTAAAAAAAGGAGATGTTGTCCTTGAAGAAAAAAAGAACAACAATTAAGCAAAGTAGTATTAAACCTGTAAAAAGATCAACTATTATAGAAGTAACTCCCAAAATTAGGAAAGTATTTAAAAAAGGAGGATGCTGCGGCCGCAGTAGTAGTTGAGGTGAAGAATAAAGATGAACCGTTCTATTTTGAACGGTTTATTTTTACGTATGTAAGGACTCTAGGGTTTCGATAGTTAATTTTCGCCAGTTTAGAGATTACATTCTTGACTCATTCTTACTACAAAGTCATATCTTAATTATCCATCACCCTCAAATGCCCTTCCTTTTTATTTATTTTTGAATAAACTATCCTAACTTCTAAAAAAAGGTAAGAGGGAGGGAGTTAAAATGTCAAGATTAAAAGGCAGAAACAAGTATAAAATGAATTCTGTAATGAGAAAAAATAGACAACTTCAACCTTATTTGCCACATACAGTGAAGTGGAGTAAAACAAACTTTTATAACATGTTACGTATACACAAATCCATTGTTATAAAACCAAATAATGGAAAGAAAGGCCAGGATATTTATTTTATTAAAAGCAAACGAGGGAAATATTTAGTTTATATAAATAAAAAGCGCAAAGTGTTTAAGAGTAGACTTACTGCTTATAAATTTATTAGGAAGGCGACAAGGAAAAGAAGATTTATTATTCAACCAGAAGTAAACCTTACTAGAATTGGCAACAAACGCGTTGATTTTAGAGTAATTGTTCAGCGAAAAACGGTGAAATCCCCATGGGTAGTAACAGGAGTCATCGCTAGAAAAGCAGGGAAGGGGTATAAAGTGACAAATAGACATCGTAACGGTACCGTACTTCCTATACAGCGAGCAATGAAAAGAATGAATCTAGATAAGAACGCGATAAAAGTAAAAGTGAAGAAGATAAAAAGAATTTCCCTACTAGCTGCAAAAACATTAGGACCTTATTTTGCTCGGCAAAGAATCTTTGCTGTAGATATTGGTATGGATAAAAATGGTTCTGTTTATATTTTTGAATTAAATCGCTGGCCTGGGTTGAGGGGGTTCTATAGTCTAAGAAACAAGTCTCAGATTAGAAGGATAAGAGCTTATCTCGCGAGCGAGAAGGGGGAAAACAGTAAATAATGTCCATAAAGTTACACTGGCTTGATCTGCTTTCGACATAAATTTATCGATACAAGCAATTCATTAGATTACTCTTAATGGCCTAAGGGGGAATTTATTGTATCTGTACGCTTGTCTTGAATTGAAGAGACTCTTGCTTAGGATCTCCTTTTTTTATTTTCTAATCGATAGAGTTATGTTTATTAATTTATCACTTTTTCCCCGAAAAGACATTGAATGGGTTAGGGCTGTCACCTTTTTTTGGAACTCTACGTGTCTTTTTTCATAACATGTACTATAAAATAAAAAGGTAGCAACAGAAAGGAGTGGAAATATGAATTTCTTCAGAGCCCTACAATCTCAGAAGGTTAAAATCGGAGTATATATAAGCATAAAAGCTATGGACAATCTATATATAAAACAAGAAACTAAATATTCAATAAGAGAACTTGTGAAAGCAAATAATAGTTTAAACACTACTTTATTTTTCTTTTCACGTAAAGATGTAAACCTCGAACAGCTAACAATAAATGGAGTTTATTTTGATAATCAATCCCATAAATGGATAAGGAAAGAGTATTCCTACCCAGATGTATTATATAGTCGTACACGTGAAATTAATAATAAGGTAAATATGAAACTACGTGAGAGTTTTATAAAAGAAGGAGTTTCCTTTTTAAATTCCCGAAGCGCCTTTGATAAATGGAACGTTCATAAGGAACTATCAAAGGACCCAAAAGTCTCACAACATTTACCTGTTACAAAGTTGTACAACCACCCAAGGGACCTACGAAAAATGTTTGCTTATAATCGTTCAATTTATATAAAACCAAGAATAGGAAGATTAGGAAATAGTATCATTCAAGTTAGAATGGTTCCAAGGCAGGGGTATGAATATAAATACTTTTCAAAAAAGTCAAAACGATTAGTTTTTCGAAAGGTAAAAACTTATAAGAAGTTAACTAGAGTCATTAGAAGAATATTAAGAGGTAAAAGCGCAATAATGCAGTCGGCGATTCATTCTATTAAATATAATAATAGGATGGTAGATATGCGGGCGGAGATACAAAGAACAGGGAATGGTGAGTTAAAAGTAATGGACGTTTTTTCACGAATTGGAGCAAACAACTCCCCTATCACAAACTTGCCATCTGGTGCAGAGTTTTTTCGTTTTGGTCCATTTACTCGATCCTATTTAAATTATTCGGATGAAGAAGCAGACTTATTAAAACGTAGAATAGAAGTTTTCCTAAAAAACATTCATGAAAGTATAGAAAAAGTGTATGGACCTCTGGGTGAAACAGCTATAGATTTTGCTTTAGATTCCAAACAGAAGCTATGGTTTATTGAATGTAATTCTACCTCTACTAAACTAGCTTACTCAGTTGCAAATTCTCCTCAGGAGATAATAAGCAGCTCATTTATTAATCCTTTAGAATACTCTATATATCTTCATAAACAACGTATTGCTACTAGCAATAATCAATGAAAAAAATACTACGAAGTTTAAACCTTAAATTAGAACATTTGTTGTTCATCTAAATATTAGGGTCCAAAGCAAGTCAGGGGTTTTGTAATTGATAAGCATTCTATTAATGTTTAGCCTTGTAGTAGTGATACAAGGCTTTTAATCATGGCTATATTTATGGAACTTTTCAACGACAGAAAATACGTTTGTAAAAATTTATATGTATTGACCAAATTAGTGTAACTCAGTTAGATAGAATGTTGAATAATTAAAGGAAACGATTAAGAGGATAAAAAAAGCGCCTGTTAAGACGCTAAAATTGGAGGTGTTAACTTTTGAAGCTTACCTATTACTATCGTATGTGAGTTCAATTAAACTGCTTAGGTGAAAGGGATGAACTGGTAAAAAAAGGCTTATATAGGAGGTGTCGGAAGTTTTTACTTACTTTTTTGTTACCCATACAGACATATCGTTCATTAAAATAGTCTAGTCAAATTTTAAAGAACTTAACTAAGTTGTGTCCATGAAAATTTACTAGCATCATTCACATAAAGTTTATTTAGCATACAAAGATTATAAGTGTCATTCAATTAAATTTGCTCAAATTACAAAGGATATAATTTATAAATTAGCTATTTTCACTCAGGAGATACAATTTCAAATTAGAGCCTAAAAGTTAAGGCCGACAGCTTAGATGACTATATTAATGATCATCTAAGCTGTCGGCCTTTTAATGAATAGCATTAATTACTTGATGTTTCGATGGCAGAGTTGTTTAAAATTCTTCTAAATAAATAGACACTATTGTTGGGTACCTGTCGTTTCGGTATTTTATGCAAAGAATATGATGGTATCACCGTAAAAATTAGTTAAATTGTTATATATTAATACACTTAAATTATTCTTAGCAAAGAGAGAGGGTTATTATGGCGAAAAAAGCAAAAAGAAGGAAGGTTGTTACGGCGAAAAAAGCAAAAAGAAGGAAGGTTGTTACGGCGAAAAAAGCAAAAAAAAGGAAGATAGTTGCGGCGAAAAAAGCAAAAAAAAGGAAGAGGGTTGCGGCGAAAAAAGCAAAAAAAAGGAAGATAGTTGCGGCGAAAAAAGCAAAAAAAAGGAAGATAGTTGCGGCGAAAAAAGCAAAAAAAAAGAAGATAGTTGCGGCGAAAAAAGCAAAAAAAAGGAAGATAGTTGCGGCGAAAAAAGCAAAAAAAAGAAAGGTAGTTGCAGCGAAAAAAGCCAAAAGAAGGAAGGTTGTCGCGCCAAAAAAGATAACATGGAAAAAGTCTACTAGTATACCGTTAGCTATAGAGGAAACTTTTTTTGGCATGATAGAAAATAAATTAGTATTTTTGTGTGGATTTAATGGTGGAATAGCTAATTCCTTCACGGGCAACGACATGGACACAAAAGTTAAAAAATACATTAGAGGATTCAAAAATGAGGGTTATTACCTAGATTTGAATAATATAACCCATACGTGGGATAGCATACCGAATTTTCCTAGCACAGGGAGACAAGGAGGCAGAACAGTCTGTATCGACAACACCATGTATTGTTATGGCGGCTTCGTCTATACGCCAGTAAAGATTGGTCCATTAACTAATTATAAGAAAAAAAATGCCTTCCGCACGTTACAAGACGGATATGCGTTAAATTATACAGACAATCAATGGATATGGACTGAATTACCAAATTTGCCTGCCAGTATGAGCGGATTCGGGATGACCAAAATAAACAATTATATTTATATATGTTGTGGTGCACATAGAGAGCCACATTATAAGAGTCACAATTTAATGGTCAACAATGAAAACACCGAAATTGGAAGGATATTATATAGACTAGATATTAACAACTTAGATAAGGGATGGCAAGAATATGATACCTTTCCGGGTACTCTAAGGTTTAATCCCGCCATGACGAGTATTGGTGATGATATTTATATTATCGGAGGAATATATCCAAACCAAAGTTGGATTAGCAGGAAAGACATATCTGAACGGTATTATAATATCAACGATAATTGGAAATATAATACGGTGACCAAAAAATGGTCATTAATTAAAACTAATATTTGTAATGGTCTTAGTAATTGGGGACCATGTAATGACGAGATAGTTTATAAAGACCGTTATATTATCCTTATTGGAGGATATTCGTATAGATACTTTATGAATAAGAACAAACTTGTAGAAAATTCGATGTATAATGGCGAGTTTTCAAATAGGATAATTATCTATGATACCGTTACTGATACATGTTATAATGATAACACTTTATTTTGTACAATAAATGCCCCGGATTTTATTGTTCGTGATAACAAAATATATTTGATAGGAGGAGAATCTGTAAAATACACATTTGAAGGAGAATACTTTGGAAAGCATTCAGACGTTTTCGCAATTGGGGAAATAGAAGAGCTATAATATTTAATTTTCGATTTAATCCCATCATTGCCTCGTTAAATAACAAAGTAATAATATTATATAATATAAACAAAACTACCAATTGAAAATCGGCAATATAATTATCGATGATAATATCTGTGACTGCTAAAATAGAGTAACAGATTTCAACAAATAAGAATGAACAGTATTTAGGACAATCTCCCTCTT